>JAOUBX010000002.1 GCA_029860075.1 Deltaproteobacteria bacterium
ATTCTTTTTCTTCCGGGGTGATTTGATCGAAACCATCTTCTTCCGGCTTGCCTCTGCCAAAGAAAATCCAGTCTGTTGATTTTCCCTTTTTATCAGCATAAGAAATAATTTCTTCATAAGGAATGCTATTTTCCTTCTTCCTCAAAGAAAAAGCAGCCGGTTTAAAACCCAACAATGAAGCCAATGCAGTATTATTTTTTGCACCACTTGTCTTTTTAAGGCGAACCATTATTTTAGAAAATATAAATTTTTTTCTTGACATGTTAGCAACTCTAAAATAAAATGTTTTTAGCTATATAACTCACTAAAAGAATGGGGTGGTCACCATGGTTAAAAAATATCTTCCTCTTTTAAGAGACTTCGACCGGGAAATCAGTATTTTACCCAGGTCACCCCATCGTCTGGAAGCGAAGAAGGCCATCGGCACGCTTCTCGACTTCATTTTACTGCTTCAGCAATCTGAAAACTTGAAAGGGGCAACAACCGGGCAACACACGATAAAGCCCCCAACAAGGCAAAGGGGTCCCGTCAAAACTGATACCGTTGGCGCGGAGTATGTAAAGGCGGGGCCTCTTTCTTTTATTCAAAACGAATAATATAACATCACTCGATTTGATGCAAGGTTTTCGATTTTGGATAGAGAAAGAATAGTTGCTGGTTGCTGGTTGCCGGTTGCCGGTTGCCGGTTAAAACTCTAACCCCCCCGGCCCCCCTTGACAAGGGGGAAGTATCGTTGCAGGGTTTAAAATCCTGATAATCCCGTTAATCCTGTCAGAAAAAAGCAAAATTTTTACCACGGACAGGGCCGGAAAAGGGCCGGAAATTAAAATCAGATCAAAAGAAGTGTTATCCACGAAGGAACACGAAGAAAAGAAAATATTTGAAGTTTTAAAATCCTGTTAATCCTGTCTAAAAAAAATAGAATCCTTTCTTCGTGAAACTTCGTGTCCTTGGTGGCTAAATCTTTTAGCTTTTAAAATCCGGTTAATCCTCTCAATCCTGTCAAAAAAAGGGGCAACGATTAGAGGCTGCTTATAAACATTGAATGTTTACTTCAATAAATCCTCGATAATATTAGTCAAGACCTCCACAGCGGGAGGCTTCATAATATATGCGTCAAAACCTTCACCCAGGAGTTTGCCTTCTTCATCCTCTTTTGCGCTTGCCGTAAGCGCTACAACAGGTATTTTTTCTTGTCCCGGAATTTCTTTCACTTTATTCATCGCTTCTATGCCGTTCATTCCAGGCATGTTGAGATCCATAAGAATCAGATCGGGGCTTTCCTTTTGCGCCTTTTTTACGCCCTCATAGCCATCGTCGGCATCGATTACTTCATAACCGAGTGTTTTCAAAATATCACCGGTAATATTTCGAATCAGCATATTGTCGTCAACAATAAGAATCTTTTTCATGCTTATGCTCCTTCAATAATTTATTAGTTTGCATTAGAACTTATTTTTTTATTCCCTGCAGATAAAAGGCTTCTATAAAAGCGTACATTATTTTTTACCATTATCAATCAAAATCCGCCGATTATTTAAAATAAGCATGAAGGCAGAAATGAGGCTTGCAAGTTGCCGGCTGCTGGTTTTTACAATCCCCTTAATTATGCGACTAAAAAAAGACCTTCACTTTATCACGCCTTTCAAGGTCCAGTTCCTCTGCCGCATCACCTTGATTCATGGCAATTTCAAGACAGCCTGAACTACCCATAAGCAGCAGCGGTTCCCCTTCTTCCACATCACTGTATGTCCTTTTTATCCCTTTAATTTTTCTGTGGTCTATCACGACCCTGGCTTTTTCAAAATCCCTTCCGGCAAGGTCTTTTTGGCGGATGTTAGTCGTGGCGTTTCCAAAGGCGTCGATAAAGAGAATTTCTCCGACGATCTCATGATCGGACCTGAAGGGAGCAGGAATGCTGAGCCTTTGGGGATTATCAATGATGTTGCCCAGGGAACCGGGGGCTATTCCCAGGCCGGCATGGGCCGCAACGGGTGCAAAAATATCACGGCCGTGAAAGGTGGCGCTCACCTCTTTTCTAAAATAGTCTTTATTGGACAGTTCAATAATCTGCTTAATGGACTCATTTTTAAGGACCAGAGTAAAAAGCCCGTTATCGGGACCGATAAAGAGGTGCTTTTCCGTCTCAATCAAAATGCCGCGCCTCTCCGATCCGACGCCGGGATCGACGACAGCCACGTGAATGGTCCCCCTGGGGTAGAGATGATAAAAATTGGAAATAAGCAAGGCCCCTTCCAGCACATTTTGCGGCTCCACCATATGAGAAATATCAACGATATTCACCGGGGGATTAATGGAATAAATAACTCCCTTCATCTCTCCCACATAACTGTCCTGGAGACCGAAATCAGTCGTTAAGGTGATAATGGACGGCATGAAAAAATGCTCCTTACGTTGTAAACGGTATAATCAGGAATATAGCATATTGAAGAGGGCGAAACAAAGAGACTCTTGGGGGCTGCAAAGAAGCGTTGCAGCAAAATAAAAAGGGGAGCCAAAAGGCTCCCCCCTTAGTAGATATTTATTTAATTATCTGCAGGCTTTGTTATTAGCGCAGTCTGAATCGGCACAATCAACAGCGCCGTCACTGTCATTGTCGATTCCATCACTGCATGTGTTTCCATTGCCCTCGGAATGACCGCCACCGGTACAAAGAGGGTCTTTGCGGCAATCCCCCTTGTCGGAGCAATCCGCCTTGCCGTCACAGTCATTGTCAATGCCATCATCACAGACCTCAGGCACGCAGACAGGGCACGCCGGACTACCTGTACAGTTGCCGTCTGCACAGTCAATCTGTCCGTCACAGTCATTATCTGTCGCATCACTGCAAGCCTCGACAGCGCCGGGATGAATCCCGGAATCGGCATCGTTGCAATCTATAGGACCGCAATCAAGCCCTTCAACGGCGTAACCGTCACCATCGGCATCGGTACAGGGGATACACACAGGATCTGTTTCACAGACCGTATCCTGGCAATCAATTAAACCGTTGCAGTTATTGTCCTTCGTATCATCACACACTTCGGAAGCCTGGGGATTAATAAAGGGATCGGAATCATCGCAATCACCGGGGAAACACAGGCTCGAATATGGATTGAAACCATAGAACCCATCACCGTCGAGATCATAATCCGCGCAGTTTACCGGGCAGGGATCATCGAATTGGCCATTGCAATTTTCATCGATACCGTTACCGCAGATTTCGGCAGCGCCGGGATAGATGTTCGGGTCATTATCATTACAATCATAATCCGCGTTAAAACCGTCACCATCATTATCGGGGGGTGGACAAGTATCATCAAAGTTGCCGTTACAGTTTTCGTCAATGCCATTGCCGCAGATTTCCGTTGCATAGGGATAAATTAATGGATCATTATCATTGCAGTCACTAGGGTAGCACTGGCCCGTATACAGACTAAAACCGTAGAAACCGTCACCATCGGTATCATAAATTGAGCAATCTATGGCGCAGGAATCATCGGACATACCATTGCAGTTTTCATCAATGTTGTTACCGCAGATCTCGGCGGCGCCGGGATAGATATTCGGATCATTATCATTACAATCGCTCCATGTACAGTTTGTGCCACCGCTATATGTGGCGAAGCCCGCATCGTGACCGTCCCCATCATTATCAATACACCCCGGTTCGACAGCCATTGCCTGCCCGCTGAAAAGCAAAAGGGACAGAACCATTGTTAAAAACAACCTCATCTTGTGACTCATGATAAACCTCCTTTGTTTGATTTTTAATTTATTGACTCTTATATCACATTAAAAACCAAAATGCGACACATATTTCTCATTTAAATTCATTTTTTTTGCGGGAGGGGAAAGAAATATACCATTGACGAGTTCCCATTGGCGATTGAGAAAGCCCGACAGCTTGTTAAAATACTCCGGGATTTCAGGCCAGGACCGCTTATTCCTCTATTTTTTCAAAACCGCTTTTATCAATACCACAGATGGGACATAGCCATTCATCTTCATCGAGGTCTTCGAATGGCGTGCCGGGGGGGACATCAGCCTCGTCATCTCCTTTTGCCGGATCATAAATATAACCACATACTGTGCAGCGCCACTTTTCCATAAAAGAAACTCCTCAATCTGTATTTGCGCAAGCTTTCCAGCACAACCCCTTAAAAAACTCGGCTTACGTCAAATTTTTAACATCAAATATTTTATCAACTTCCTCTTTAGCAAGAATGCCTTTTTCTATAACCAATTCACGGATGGTAAGGCCTTTTTTCAGGGCCTCTTCCGATAATTCCGCTGCTTTGTAATAACCGATATGCCTGTTTAGAAAGGTGGCCAGGCCCACCGTCTTTTCCGCATAGTCCCTGCAACGGTCCTCATTGGCAATTATGCCGTCGATACAGCGCTTTGCCAGCAGGGTCATGCCGTTTTTGAGTATCTCCAGCGAGGCAAGTATATTGTGATTAATGACCGGCATCATGACGTTAAGCTCCATCTGCCCTGCCTGAACAGCCATGGCGACGGTATGATCGTTCCCGCAGACCTGGAAGGCCGCCATGTTGATGGCTTCAGCCATAACGGGATTGACCTTGCCCGGCATGATGGATGAACCGGGCTGCAGGGGAGGAAGGATAATTTCCGCAAAGCCCGTTCTTGGCCCCGAGCTTAGCAGGCGAAGATCATTGGCAATGCGTGTAATTTCAAGGGCGAGGTTCCTTAGCGATGAAGAGAGGAAGGCAAAGTCGGCCATACTCTGAGTCGCCTCAAAAAGATTGGCGCTTTTTTCTATCTTATGGCCGGACAGTTCCGACAGATAGGGGACCACCGCTTCCCGATAGCCTTCCGGCGTATTCACCCCTGTTCCGGCGGCCGTGGCGCCAAGACCGGTAAAGCGAAGGGCATGGAGAGCGAAAAGGATCTTTTCCCTGCATTTTTTCAAGGCCTCACTATAGCCGCTGAATTCCTGGCCCAGCCTGACGGGAACGGCATCCTGAAGGTGAGTTCTTCCCGATTTTATAAGAGGATAGAATTGACGGGCCTTAAGGTCAAAAGCCTTTATAAGCGTTGCCGACGATTCCAGAAACTCATCTCCCAGCATCAGGGCGGCAAGCCGCATGGCGGAAGGAAAAGCATCGTTTGTCGACTGGGACATATTAACGTGATCATTGGGATGGATGCGGGAATAATCCCCTTTTTTGCCGCCCAGTATTTCTATGGCCCTGTTGGCGACAACCTCGTTGGCATTCATATTGTGGGAAGTGCCGGCACCTGCCTGATAAACATCAACGACAAAATGACGATGCCATTTGCCATGAGTAACCTCTTTGGCCGCTTCTGCTATGGCGCTGCCTCTTTGGGCGTCAAGGGCGCCGCAGTCCATATTTGCCTCTGCGGCGGCGTATTTGACAATGGCAGTGGCTTTGATAAAAACAGGGTGGGCCTTTAAGCCGCTAATGGGAAAGTTTTCAACGGCCCTCGCCGTTTGCGCGCCATAATAGGCGTCCATTGGCACCCTGACTTCACCAAGGGTATCTTTTTCTACGCGGCAATCCATACACCCCCCCTGATTAATTTGCGTCATTCCAGCGGGACACTACCCGCTTATTCCAGGAGATGTAATAAGTATAGCAGAAAAGGGAATAATTATTTGGAAGTGAGTTTAGACTTAAGAAAGTCCTTGATTCGACTCTGAACCTGGTCAGGAATCTCCTTGCAGGAGATCTCACCGGTCAGTTCTTTTGTTTTCTTGTAGGTTTCAAAAAAAGCAAGGCATGATGAGCAGTCATCAATATGACGCTCAAATTCTTCCTTGAATTGAGGGTTCATTTCCCCCTCAAGGTAGTCGTTGATCAATTCTATCAGGTCTTCGCATCTCATAACGCTTCTCTATCCTTTGTAGTAACGGGCCAGCCTGTCTCTCAAAAAAAGCCTTGCCCTGTGCAGCCGCGACTTTACGGCAGGAATAGTCATGCCCGTCGCATCTGCAACCTCTTCCGTTGATAAACCCTGAATATCTCTCATCACCAAAACGGTTTTATATTTTTCCGAGAGCTTATCAATGTTCTCCATGATGAGTTGACGCATCTCTTTCCTGACAAGCTGGTTATCAGCTTTATCGGCCCAGTTGCTCACAGGGTACTCGTGCATACCGCTTTTTTCAAACTTGGGCATGTGTTCCTCAATCGGTATGTAGTCGTGCCTCTTGATTTTCCTGATCTTCATATAGGAAAAATTGATAGCAATCCTGTAAATCCAGCTTGAAAGCGCCGCTTCACCCCTGAAGGTATGGATTTTTTCAATGACCTGAAGCAAGGTATCCTGAACGACATCTTCAGCATCCTGCTCTTTTTTCAAAAGGCCCATAGCAAGATGATAGATCTTGTCGCTATAAGCGTCTACCAACTCATCCATGGCTGAAGCTTCTTTGGCCTTCAGTCGTTCTACAAAGTCGGTATCTTGTGATTGTGCCATCAGGCTACCTCAACTTACGATAATTAGGTGCTTAAAAAGATTCAAAAAAGGATAACAACAGAAAAAGAGCGCGTCAAGGAGATTTGAAGACCGAAATGCCTCTTCAGGGGATGGGAAAAGACAGGCCTGCAAAAGGAGAATAACTAGTCTTGCGCTGTCGGGTCCTTATGCGACGTATAGCGCAGGGCGATAAAATAAATGACGACAGAGATTAGCAGGATATACTTAATAATAACACCTCCGCTGCCGAGATACATGAGCGCCCCCGCACCGATAGCAACAACAAAGGAACCATAATCGATATAGGTCAGCGTCTGCGGAGAAACTTTCTGCAAAAACCTTCCGCCACGATCGAGCGCAATGATAAGTCCGATGATAAAAACTGCCGAGATAATGATTTCCGTTGACATCATGTGAGCGATTCTATAATAAATGAGATCTCTATGTCAAGCAAATGCAGCGTCCCCAACGTTGAAAGGATCAATTGAAAAAGAGGCGGAAAATTATCTTATGCGTTTATAGCTGATTCTCCCCTCCCGAACGGACAAAATGACAAAGGTAAAGTCCATGAAGCTTATCTTATTTATTGTCATGGGAAAGGTATAGGTCTTCACACCCTGCAGTGGTATCAACTCACCCTTATCCCCTTTTTTATCGTAACTTACCTGCTTAAAAATAATTTCCCTGTCATTTAATCTGATGACAGAAATATCGAAGGATTGTCCGGGTTTATTTTTCCCTCCCTCCCCTGCCAACCGGTAAGAAAAAAAGATTTCGCCAACCGCTGCATTCGACACGTCACCGGGCCCAATATATTTAATGTCACTTTTCTTTATTGTCTCCCTGTAAGCGCAAGCGCCGCTAAAAGAGGTGATGACTATAATAAGAACAGCGAAGAGCACGCTTTTTTGGGGGCCATTATTTATTTTCATTCACGGCACCGGACCTTCATATTTTTCAAATCTCCTGCTTTTTTTACCATTTTCACGTTTATAACACAAAAGAAATACGGCTTCACCTGTTATGTTGCCTTTTTCCGAAAAAAGTGCTGATGAAAGCCTTTACCAGAACCTTCTGGCGCCAAGATAACGTTTTTTGTAATAGGAATCTGAAAGGCTCGTTCTTTGTACCTTTTTGCCACTGCTCGGAGAATGGATAAAACCTCCCTTTCCATCGTATATGCCAACGTGGGAGGCCCCTTTTTTGTAGGTCTCGAAATAAAGCAGATCACCGGGTTTCAGGTTTTTACGGGAAATTTTCTTTCCCTGACCATACTGGTCCCAGGATTGTCTGGGAATGTTGATTCCATTCATCTTATGTGACCACCAGGCCAGACCGGAACAATCAAAACCTTTTTTTGGCGATCGTCCCCCGAAACAATATTTTTTTCCTATCTGCGATTTGGCCGTTTTCAATATTTTTTTACCCAGTTGAGGATGGGACCCTCCGACCCCCTTTGTCGCTCCTGTACAGGCGGAATAAAAGAAAAGCATAAGAATAAAAAAGCTGACAGGAAATAAAAAAAACCGGCGGGAAATATCAAATTTACCTTTCATCATCATCTCCTCCAATGAGGGGCTCTGCCCCCTTTGTGAGGGGACCATCAGATGACAGGCCTCCGGGGCGCCTCGATACTTTACTTTTTTCTGTAAACATAAACAGGATCTTTCTGTACACGATGATCAGCAGTAATAACGCTTTCAGGAAACCAGCCGGGCAGGGGGAAGTTGCAGCTTATCAGCAAGGCACCCTCTTTCATTTCCCTATCCACCTTGAGGGCAAGTTTCTCCATCACATCGGGAAAGAGATAGCAGAATATAATATCGCTATCACCAAGATAAACATTAAAGAAGTCTTTTCGACTTACTAAAACGCCGGCAGGCCCAAAAAGAAGCCTCACACGAGCCATAAAAAGAGCCAGAAAATTAATATCATACCCCCTGCCTGTAACACCGTATCGCCCTGCGGCAGCGGCGAGAAAACGACCGTCACCACAACCGAGATCAACTATTTTATCTCCCTTTTTCATCGGAATGGCATCAAGAACAGCATCTATTTTTGAACTGTGGGTAAAACAGAAAAGAGCGCCTCCCGTCCTGGGAAGTGCAATTACCATTGAAAAAACGTAGACCATCTTCACCAGGATAAGCAAGGCAATAGCGGCAATGGCCGGCCAGAGTATGTTCAGTTCCATCAATAGCTCTTCTCCTCTCTTTAGAATCTCCCGGCAGGGTATCCCTGTCAATGACGATCTTTAAGCAGGGGGAATATTATACCGCCCTTCATACCCCGCCGCTTGCTGCGGGACGGATGATGATGATATTTAAGTGTAACATATGCGCTTTACAATGCTTTCAAATAATTTTGCTTTCACCATCACGAAAGGGGCGCTTTGGAATCCTGCTGCAAAAGCGGCACCTTGCACCGGAAGCCATGCGTCAAGCGCCCTTTCCAGGTTATATTTTACGCTATGGCTCACTTATGATTTATGATAGATTTACCTCATGGAAGTAATTACGACCCATACCAATGGAGACTTTGATACCCTGGCCTCCATGATTGCAGCCAAAAAGCTCTACCCCGGCGCAATTACCGTCTTTCCTGCGGGCGTTGAAAAATCGGTCAGAGAATTTCTCCATAACTACCCCATCCCGGACTTTAAACAGGTAAAACCGAACAAGGTAAATATGAATGACGTGGACCGCCTTATCCTCGTTGATACAAGGCAAAAAGGAAGAATCGGCGCCTTTGCTTCCATTATAGGCAAAGAAGGTCTCGATATCCATATATACGATCATCACCCCTCATCTGACGACGACATTAGCGGCAGCCTTGAAATAACGGAAAAATACGGATCCACAACGACCATCATGGTACAGGTGCTGAGAAAAAAAGGATTTACCCTTAGCCCCGAAGAGGCAACCGTATTAATGCTTGGCATCTATGAAGATACGGGCTTCCTCTCCTTCATTTCCACAAGGCCGGAAGATTACCAGGCGGCGGCCTACCTCCTTTCTGCCGGAGCAGATCTTAGAATCGTATCGGATACGATCAGAAGAGAAATGTCCGCAGAAGAGGTCGCCCTTCTTAACGAACTCAATTCAACGGCCCTTACTCACAGGATTGCAGGCGCAGACATCGTCATTACCAGGGCGTCGGCAGAAAAATATGTGGGCGATGCAGCCGCCCTTGTTCACAAAATGATGGAAATGATGACTATTGATGTCCTTTTTGCGCTCATAAGGATGGACAGCAAAATTTATCTTATTGCCCGAAGCAGGGTAAGGGAAGTCAATGTGGGAGAGATTGCCTCCAAACTCGGCGGAGGCGGTCACCCTACGGCTGCTTCGGCAACAATCAAGAAGCTGACCCTCATAGAAGCAGAGGATAATCTTCTGAAAATCCTGAAAGATGAAGTCAGAGAAATCAGGTGTGCAGCCGATATCATGTCTTCACCCGTTAAAACGGTAGAAGTTAATGACTCACTGGAAGCAACAAAAGAAATTATGGCCAAGCTGAACCTCAATGTACTCCCTGTCATGGAAAAGGGAAAGCTCGCCGGTCTTGTATCGAGACAGGATATAGGAAAAGCGCTTTATCACGGACTTGCCGGCCACGAACTGAGTGAAATCATGACGAGCGACTTTTCCACAGTCAGTGCAAAGGCGCCCCTTTCAAAGGTGCAGGAACTTATCATCGATGGAAACCAGAGATTTCTCCCCGTCATCGATAATGAGAGCATTAATGGCTGCATTACCCGCACCGATATTCTGAGAATACTGCATGACGAATCAAAAAGGCTTTACCATAAGACAGACAGGGAAGTTCAAAGGCGAAACCTGAAAGGAATTCTTAAAGGGAGGCTCCCTCTCTGGATCCAGGAAATCCTCCAAAAAGCAGGCCAGGTCGCCGATGAGTCAGCCATTAACGCCTATCTTGTAGGCGGCTTTGTAAGAGACCTTCTCATGGGCAGGGAAAATCTCGACATTGATATTGTCGTTGAAGGCAACGGCATCGACTATGCCGAATCGCTGGCCGGAGCCCTTGGAGGCAGGGTAAAAAGCCACGCAAAATTCGGTACGGCAGTCGTTGTGCTTAAAGACGGCTTCAAGCTGGATATTGCCTCGGCAAGAATGGAATATTATCAAAGACCGGCAGCCCTGCCGACGGTAGAGGCGGCTTCCATAAAAATGGACCTTTACAGACGGGACTTTACCATAAACAGTATGGCTATCAGACTCAATAAAAGTAACGCCGGCGAACTGATTGACTACTTCGGAGGGCTTAGAGACTTAAAAGAAAAGGTTATCAGGGTACTTCACAGCCTTAGTTTTATCGAAGATCCAACGCGGGCATTCAGGGCTGTCAGGTTTGAAGTAAGGCTCGGCTTTCACCTGGGCAAGCAGACCCTCTCACTTATAAAAAGCGCTGCAAGACTCGATTTTTTCGACAAGGTATCATCTTCCCGCATCTTTAATGAACTCAAGATCATTATCAGGGAAAAAGAGCCCCTATGGGCGCTGAAAAGAATGGAGGCCCTCGACATTATGCGTTTCATCCATCCAAAAATAAAGATCGGCAGTGATACGGAGGAACTTTTCGGGGAAATCAAAAAAGTAACTGACTGGTACGATCTGCTTTTTAAGAAAAAGGGCTATGAACTATGGATTTTATACCTGTCGGCAATGTTGAAAAACCTGAACACCAATGAAGTTGCAGGCATGCTTAAAAATATTGGCATTGCCTCAAAGTTCGGCGACAAGATAATAGAAATCAAAAAGAAGTCTGCAAAAAATACTTCCTTATTATCCAAAAGAAAGATTGATGATCTGACGCTCTTTCATACACTTATGCACCAGCAAGTAGAGACACTGCTTTTTATGATGGCCCATAGCAAGGATGTAAAAATAAGGGAAAGAATATCACTATTTATAAGGGATTTACAAGAAACCTCCATCGAAACTACAGGTCAGGAAATAATGAAGCTGGGATTAAAACCGGGCCCTTTATTTAAAGAGATTAAAGAGACACTGGTCGATGAAAAACTAAAAGGGAATATTAAAAGCAGAAGTGATGAGATAAACTACATAAAAAAAACCTGGTTACAGGAAAGCAGGAAAGCATACCCTACCTGACAGGCCTGGCTTCGAGATATTTCTTGTTCAGATACTGGTATATCTGAAAAGAAACATTCAGCTGATCAATAACATGAATCTCATCATTGTCATCAATATCAATATCCATAGGCAGGTTAAATCCCCCCGGCATTCCGGCCGTCGATGGCGCTCCAAGCAAAAGGAGAAGATCTCCCTCCATCGAAAATATTTTAAAATGACTTGCCAGTGCATCAGTCACGTAGATATGATCTTCACTATCGACAGCAATGCCTTTTATCATCTGAAAACCACTTATGCCCTTACCCCGTTCACCAAAAGCCCTGACAAACCTGCCCTCCTTGTCAAATATCTGTATCCTGGCATTAAGCGAATCGGCAACGACTACCTGCCCGGCGGAACCGACATCAACATCTGTGGGAAAATTAAAAGTGCCTTCCACATTCCCCCGTTTCCCTATGGTGTAGAGGAAATCACCATTGAGGGTAAAGACTTTAACGTCATGCGCCAGGGTGTCAACGCAGTAAAGGAGTCCCAGTTCTTTGTTGATGCCGACGCCCGCAGGTCCGACAAGCTCATTCTCACCAAAACTTCTTAACGCCTTTCCGTCACCATCAAAAACCATGACGGCATGATACTTTCTCGATGAAATATAGAGCAGGCCTTCTTTATCAACAGCAATACCATAGGGATGCTCAACTTCTTCGATGACCTTAACTTCACGGTCTGCCATATCGAAAATAATAAGGGCCATCAAAGGAGCGTCCGTAATATAAACTTTTCCTTCCCCGTTAGATGCAATGCCCCAGGGCTTTGAAAAAACTCTCACCCCTTTATCTTCACCAAAAAGCCGGGCAAACAAAACCTCCCCCCGGGTCAGTTTTGGAAAGTCTGCGCTCGTCCCGTATGTGCCTATATATTCAATTCTCGGAGTATCAGGCAGGGGCGGCCAAAAATAACGCCGCTTTTCAGGCATGGAAAGACATGCAGAAAAGAAAATAATGAAGAGAGTTAAAAAGAAATATCTAATCATACTGTTTATATTTTTCTCATGGATTTAAGTCAAGCAGCGTCTCATGCACAAAAAGGCCGTCCTTTTGTATTAACTGATCATCAAAATAGATCGCTCCATCTCCCTTAAGAATTCTGATCAGGTCCCAGTGAACGGCGCTTTTATTTCCATTATCACAGGCCTCGTAACACTGCCCCGGTGTGAAGTGAATAGAACCGAAGATCTTTTCATCAAAAAGAATATTTCGCATGGGCTTATTAATGTTAGGATTAACGCCAATGGCAAATTCACCGATATATCTTGCCCCTTCATCAGTATCAAGCACACGGTTTAGCTCAACATCCATTCCCGGAGAAGCAGCCCTTACAATTTTCCCCTTTTCAAATTCAAAACGGACCTGATTAAACTCTTTTCCCTGATAAATAGACGGACAGTTATAGCTTATGCAACCTTCCGCAGATTCACGCAGGGGAGCAGTATAGACCTCACCATCAGGCATATTACGATGACCGTCACACTTTTGCGCTGCCATGCCTTCAATGGAAAAGGTCAGGTCCGTATCGGAAGCAACGATCCTTACCATGCAGGTCTCATCCATCAACTTCTTGAGTTTGTCCTGCTTTTTGGAAATTTCACTCCAGTCAATATTACAGGCCCCAAAAAGAAAATCTTCGTATTCTTCAAGGCTCATTTTTGCATCCTGAGCTGCGCCATGTGTCGGGTAACGACAAACAACCCATCTTGAATTTTTTACTCTTTCATCGAGAACAGGCCGCATAAGCCTGTCATAGGCTGCAATATTTTCCTGGTTAGCCATGGCCATTTCCATACTGTTTTCAGCGGCGGAAATCCCGATATAAACATCGACCTTTTTCAGAAAGTCCATTTTATGCTGCGGAAAGTAGGCAAGCTGATCATTATGGGCATGGTTATAAAAAGTGCGGGAGATCTCCGGTAAAACAAGATTATAGTCAACATATTTTGCGCCAACTTGCAGACATTTGATATAAACTTCCTTGAGCAGGGGCAAGGCCCCTGTTCCATTGGCAACAATCTGGACAATGTCCCCTTTTTTTACATTAACTGAATAATTAACGAGAGTATCTGCATACTTTTCAATCCTGATGTCTTTCAATTACGCCTCCCGGTACTCTTATTTTACCGTCTTTTAAACGCTTTTTCAGAAGTTTCTCATTGTACAACAGTACTTTAAATATAATCAAGTTGCAGTTACCCGTGACATTTTCAGGGATTCTGCCCCCTGAAGGATATTTTTTACCTCTCCTGAATAATAAAGAACGTTTTTTTATGCTAAGCTATCTCTTATTAAATCAGGTGGCAATGACGGGTCATCTATTTTCAGGATAAAATTGCACTTCATTACAAGAAGCGGAGCTATTGGTTCTTTTTGCAATATAAAGGAGTAAGAATACGGGCTATCTGCTTTTTTTTTTGGCTTATCTGAATAATCGTGGCCCCCGTAAAAAATCAAGAGCAATCTATCCTTGACAGATGGAAAATAATAAGATATTTTTCTACTTTTAAGGAACCATCCTTAAAATAACAATCTATCGTTTTATTTAATACTTTTTAGCAGATTATTTATTAACGAAAGGAGGCATTTAATTTAATTTAATTTAATTTAATCTAATTTAATTTATTTTATTAATCAAAAGGAGGAAAAAATAAAATGTTATTGAGAAAACAGTTTAGTCTATTATCGGCGCTACTTGCAATTCTTCTGATTGCAGCAGGGTGCCAGGGGCAGAAGGCTCCTGAAACAGCAACAAAGAAAGAGGAAAAAGCTCCCGCTGCAGGAGCGACAGCAACACTGTCAAAGGAAGATTTTGAAAAAGCGAAGGATCTTTATTTCGACAGATGTTCAGGTTGCCACGGCGCTCTCAGGCAGGGTGCAACGGGTCCAAACATCACCCCTGAAAAAACGCTCAAAAAAGATGTCGCAAAACTTGAAGATATTCTTTTCAACGGCACCGACGGCGGCATGCCCGGTTGGGGTAAAGACGGCTTCATGACCAAGGAAGAAACAACACTCATGGCCAAATACATCCAGCTTGATCCGCCACAGCCACCTGAGTGGGATATGAAGAAGATCAAAGCTTCCTGGAAGGTTCATATTCCTGTTGAGCAGAGGCCTAAATCACCACAAATCAATGGCTGGAAAAACTTCTTTGGCGTTATCCAGAGGGATGCCGGTAAGGTTTCTATTATCGATGGTGATAAAAAGAAGATCCTCGCTACTCTTCCTTCCGGTTTTGCAGTACATATCCTGAGAACTTCCGCTTCAGGCCGTTATATGTACTCTATCGGCCGTGACGGTAAAGCGACTATGATCGACCTATGGTCTAATCCGCCTACGCTTGTAGCTGAAATCAAGACGGGTATCGACGCAAGATCTATAGATACTTCCAAGTATAAGGGTCCCAAGGGCGATTTCAATGACAAATATGCCGTTGTCGGTAACTACTGGCCGCCTCACTATGTCATCATGAAAGGTGATACGCTGGAGCCGATTAAAGTCGTTCGTACCAGCAGCTATACTTATGACACTAATGAATACAAAAAGGAAACCCGTGTTGCTTCCATCGTTGCTTCTCACCACGAGCCTGAGTGGGTACTTAACCTGAAAGAGGCCGGTATCGTTGTGCTCGTAGACTACAGCAAGGTTAATGTTGGAACGGTAACTGAAACCAAGATCAACTCTGAAAGGTTCCTTCATGACGGTGGATGGGATTCTACCAAGAGATACTTCCTCGTTGCAGCTAATATGAGGGATACCATCTCTGTTATCGATACGGTTGAAAGAAAGCTTGTAAAGAACGTAGAAGTGGGCACCAAGCCACACCCCGGCCGCGGCGCTAACTGGGTCGATCCCGAGTTCGGTCCCGTATGGGCAACGGTTCACCTTGGCGAAGGGCTTGTTTCCATGATCGGTACGGATCCGAAAGGTCACCCCAAGCAGGCCTGGGAAGTTGTTAGAGAGTGGAAGCTTGACGGTAACTCTCTCTTTATCAAAACTCATCCCAAGAGTAACAATGTTTACTGTGACAACACGATCAACAAGAACAAGTCTAACGTGATCACTGTATTCGACAAGAACAATCCAACGGCTGATCCAAAAGAGCTGACCTTCGAAAAGAAGGTTGTTCACCTCGAGTACAACCAGGCAGGTGATGAGATGTGGATATCTCTCTGGGATAAAGACGGCGCACTCATCGTCATCGATGACAAAACGCTTGAAGAAAAAACCAGAATTACCGGTCTTGTAGCGCCGACAGGCAAGTTCAACGTTTACAACACCATGCTGGATATCTACTAGGATTATCCACATAAGAAAATGAAAAAGGGTTGGATGGGAAACCATCCAACCCTTTTTTTATGAAGTGCTAATAATTGCGGCTAAATATGTAGAAAAATCACCCCCCCTGAAACAAGCAGCGAGGAATTTTCTTCATCGTAGCCGACTTAACATCGAATTCAGGCAGCCCTGAGCTTTTGCTATTCACGGGAGTTTTCACACTAAATACGACAATAAAAGCGGCAATTGGATCAGGGTTTCCGGCACAATCTCTTGATTCCAGAACGCTTTCAATAAAAACCCTCTTAACCTGTGGATGAAACTAAAATTTTTTTAAAGCGCTGTTAAAGCAATAGCTTACCCTATAAATTCATGCCCAACTGCCATTTTCTGGATTAAGAGCGTTAAGTAAAGAATCCACGCCCAGAGGACGGGGATTTCAACGATTAATTAAACTCGGAAACGCTTAGTCTGTAGGCACTTACTGAATTCCCTCCACGACCTTTTGCTCCCTGAGCTGTAACCCAAACCTGATCTCCCTCCGGCGAAACATCGAGGCCGACGGGATAGGAATCTGTCGGCACTTTCATCACCAATTCCATGGTATCTGTTCTGATCACTGCGATGCGGCTTTCATATTTAATTGCCGCAAAAATGAGACTTCCATCAGGGGAAACCTGAATTGTTCTTGTTCCCACACCTGTCCTGACTTCATGAAGCGCTTTAATACTTCTCCTCCCCTTAATGACAGCCTCAACAATGTCATTCAAACGAAAAGATGAAACATATCCACTGATATTTGAACTCAGATAAAGCGTTTCGCCATGAGGGGATAAAACCATATGACGGGGTGTCGGTTTCATTCCAAAAACGGTTCCCATATATTGCAGTTTTTCCATATCAATAACTGCGATTCCGCCACCCTTCATACGACCAACAAGAAGGTACTTACTGTCAGGCGTAAAAACACCACCCCTTAAACAATAGCCGCAGGCAGAGTCCCTATTGAGGTGTTTATCTCCCTTTACAACATATTTTTTTTCGATCTCGATGAGTTTTTCGTAGTGGTAATCGGCAGGACTTTCAGTTGACACATTAACGATACCCACACTATTTTCCCCCCAATTGATTATTGCAACTCTTTTACCATCGGGAGAAGCAGCAATACTTTTTGGTATAGCCCCGGCAGGCATAACGCGTACAATGGAATCAGTTAAACTATCTATAACAGCCACGGCAGATGGCAGGGAAGCATTAGCATCATAACTTCTCCTATAATAAGTGACCCAAATGTACCTGCCCTTATGAGTTTCCGCAAATTCAACAGGTTTACCCCAAAAAACATTACTTATATTCCCATTGTTGCCATGGAAAGAAACAGGTTTATCCTCCCGAATAGCTTCAAAGAGTGACGCATCCTCCTTTTTAAAGCGATGCTTAATTGCACTCAGCTTTTCCAGCTTATTGTAGTCATAAGCTATTGTCGCCAGCCCTTCCAATGCATTGACATAAACCTTATTGCCGGAACTTTGAAAATGGACTGACTTTGGGGAAAAAACATGCTTATCATAATGATCGGAATTATGCGCAGGACGGCTGTTATAATGTTGAAAACGCCCAATAAGCTCAACAGATAGTTTTCTCTTCTTCCCCGACTCTTTATCTATAATAACTCTCTCCGTCTTATCTCCAATAAGGGTTCGTGTCAACTGGGGAGCCTTTTTCCCTTTACCCTGGCCCTTCGAATTTACAGAGTCTGCGGCAAAAAGAAAACAAGGGAGTATCAAACTTAAGCAAACCAGGATGAATGGAGACCCGATTTTACGTTTACTTACTATCAAGACAAAACCTCCTTAAAAATTACGAACATAAAAAAAGGGAGTGACCCGACAGCGGTCCTCCCTTTATCATTTAACTGCAGATAACTGACTTATTAATTTAGAATATAATTTTTCGGATTAACGGGAACGCCGTTGACACGTACTTCATAATGAAGATGCGGCCCCGTTGACCTGCCTGTGCTGCCGACAGCGGCAATTTTCTGCCCTCTTTTGACGACATCACCGATTCTAATAAATATTTCTGAATTATGGCCGTATCTTGAAATAACACCATAACCATGATCAATAACCAGCAATTTTCCATAGCCCGATTCAACACCTACAAAAGTTACCCTGCCGTCAGCGGGGGCAATAATCGGTGTGCCGGCCCTGGTTGCAATATCGAGCCCTTCATGCATTTTCCAGGTTCCAGTGAATGGTGAAACACGCTTTCCAAAGGTCGATGTCACCCAACCCCTTACAGGCCATACGGAAGGAGTCGATGCAAGGAGAGACTTTTTATCTTCCAAAAACTCCTGCAGTTCGACAAAGCTCTCTTCCTGAACCGCAGCTTCAACCTGAAGGTTTTCCAGTTCAGAGTGCATCTTCTGGATAAGCATATCTTTTCTGTTGCCATAATCAACGAGCGCGCTTTCCCCCGGACCGCCAATACCGATATACTGCTCACCAACGCCGGGTTTTTCAAGGTTTGTAATGACCCGTAACTTGGCATCGAACTGACGCAGCTTGATCATCTGCGTCTCAAGCGTTGTTATTTTATCCGCAAATGATCTTATCTGGTCTTTCTGGGCATAATTTTCTTCCCTGAGTTCCTTCAGTACCCAGATCTGATTCTTCACACCAACATAGTCGTAGGTGAGCCAGCCTAAAGCAACAACAATAGCCGCAGAAACCGCTGCAACGATCTGAACGCGCCCTTTGGACACTTTATATCTTTTAACACTGGATGACCTTTGAGGAACAACTATAACGGTATAGGAGTCTTTCCCCATGCGTCCCCTCCCTGATAATTATTTTATTCACTTTTAATATAACAAACAACGAGTTACAAGTCAAAGTTTCTATCATATACACCTATCTGTGTCAACAATTATTTAACTTTATAACAATTTATGGGAATTTTCAAATCATTATGAAAAAATTCTACCTTAAAGTTAGAGGCAAAACCCCTAATAAATAACTCTGCTCACCCCTATTTTCTCCAGAATTCGGGGATAAAAAGAATAAGGAGGGTATAAAGCTCAAGCCGTCCCATAATCATGCAAAAACTCAATATCCATTTGCCAAAACCGGGAATAGCGCTGAAATTATCTGAAGGTCCTACGGTCCCCAGACCAGGACCGATATTACCGATTGACGCTGCAACCGATGTAATAGCACTCATCATATCAAGTCCCAGAAAACTCATGATGACAATGGCAAAAACCGTAAGAATCATGTAAAGAAAGAAAAAGCCCAGGATAGCGTCCATAACCTCCGGGGATACCTTGCCCTTATTAAACTTGACATGAACGACAGCATGAGGATGGATAAGCCTGTAGAGCTCACGATAGCCCTGTTTTAATAGCAAATAGATCCTGACTACTTTAATACTGCCCCCTGTCGAACCGGCGCAACCACCGACAAACATAAGGACGAGAAGAAAGTACTTCCCTGCGTCAGTCCACTGCTCGAAATCAACAGAAGAAAAACCTGTCGTCGTCATGATGGACACAACCTGGAAAGAAGCAAGGCGAAATGCATGAAGCGATCCATGACCGTCAAAGAGAACAAGGCCCACCATGACAAGAACAACGGAAAAGATTATGATGAGAAGATAAAACCTGAATTCCTCATCTTTGATGAGTGCCTTAAAGTTACCCTTAAGAAATTGATAGTGCAGCGCAAAGTTGGTTCCCGCAAGAAGCATAAAAAAGGTAATAACCCCATCAATATAAGCGCTGTTATAAGCTTCAACACTTAGATTTTTGGTTGAAAACCCTCCCGTTGCCATCGTGGAAAAGCTATGACAAACGGCATCATAGAAACCCATTCCACCGGCCCTTAAGAGAATAAATTCGACAAAAGTAAAAAGGAGATAAACTTTCCATAATATCTTTGCCGTTTCCCCTATTCTCGGTTTTAACTTATCCGTTACCGGTCCGGGCACTTCCGCCTTGTATAGCTGCATGCCGCCAACACCGAGCAGGGGCAGAATAGCAATGGACAGGAGAATAATTCCCATCCCGCCGAGCCACTGGGTAAAACATCGCCACATCAAGGTAGCATGGTTTAATGCCTCAATATTGGTAACAACCGTTGCGCCGGTCGTTGTAAAACCGGAGGCAGACTCGAAAAAGGCATCCGTAAAACTAGCCAGGGCGCCTGACAAAAAATAGGGTAAGGCTCCGAAAAAAGCGACTATAATCCAGCCGACGGCAACAATGGCAAAGCCTTCCCTGTGGCTGATCTCCCTTTTAGGCCTTCTGGTAAATAGGAAGAGAAGGGAACCGAAGAGCATGCAGGCAACAAGGGAAGTCAAAAAGGCGCTAAAGTCCTGTTCACCATAGATTAACGATACGGTAAGGGGCAAAGACATGGAAAGGCCCAGAAAGAAAATGAGCAGGCTCATGTTGTGTAAAAGAAAAATGACTTGCACTAAAAAAACTCAACTTTAACAGTTAACGCTTTTTCAACGTCGGGAATAGAAGAACGAAGTGTAAATATTAAAACTCTGTCACCGGGAAGAATAATATCATCCCCCTTTGGAATAATCACCTTGCCCTCCCTCTCAATGGCCCCTATTATGGCGCCCCCGGGACCTTTAATATCCTTGAGCGGTTTGTTTACAATATCAGAGGTATCAAGCGCAATCACCTCTATTGCTTCTGCATTTTCCTCATGGATAGAGGTCACGGACAGGACCTTGCCTTTTCTCACATGTTGCAGAATACCGCTCACCGTGGACAGTCTCGGGCTGACAGCCACATCAATTCCAACGGTAGACATGAGAGGAATATAACCGGCCCTGTTAACAAGGGTAATTACTTTCTTTGCGCCCATCTGTTTGGCCAGAAGCGACGAGAGGATATTGGCTTCATCATCATTGGTAACAGCGATGAAGCAATCCACATTGGCAATGTTCTCCTCCTTGAGAATGGTCTGGTCCGAAGTATCCCCCTTAAGAACGACTGTCCTGGACAAATCAGATGCCAGCTTTTCACACCTTTCCTCATTTCGTTCTAATATCTTGACGCTAAGTCCTCTTTTTTCAAGATTGCCGGCCAGGTAAAAACCGATATTACCGCCGCCTGCAATCATTACCCTCTTGATCGTTTCTGCCTCAAAACCGAAGAGACTGACAACCTTGTTGACATTATCACTTTCCGTAACAACAAAAATTTCATCATCACCTTTAATAACGTCCTGTCCATGGGCAATGATAATCCTGCCATCCCTGTAAATTGCCGGGACAAGAACATTCTCCCCGGGATGAAGAAAGGAGATATCCTTCAATGCCTTTCCTTCAACAGGAGAGGGGGAACGCATTTTCAGACTAAAAAGCTTGACCTTGCCGTCGAGAAACTCTGATACAGAGCTTGCATGGGGAACATCCTGCGTTTTGAGAATAACTTTGGCTGCCTCTCTTTCCGGGCTGATGGCAAGATTAATATCGAGATGGTCCTTATCGAGAATGGTTGTATTTTCCGAGTATTCAGGATTTCTGATGCGGGCAATTTTAATGGGAACCTTCGATTGAGAACCGGCAATAAGACAGGCAATCATATTGACTTCATCACTATTTGTAACGGCGATAAGTATATCGGCCTGTTTAAGGCCCGCCTCAAGTAATGTCTTGGGATTACTGCCGCTTCCACAGACCGTTTTAATATCAAGGCTATCCTTTATTCGTTGAAGATTTGCCTCACTGGAATCGATGACGACAACATTTTTATTTTCCCGGGAAAGCCTTTCAGCAATGTTAAAGCCGACTTCGCCGGCGCCTATTACAAGAATTTCCATAGAGAAATACCTTAACAACTAAAGAATTAATGCATTATTTTGAACATAAGTTGTGAGGAATTAAAAAAAGGGGAGAGAAAAAGCCCGATCAAAGGCAATAGGAATGTCAGGAAATATTCAGCAGTTCCTTGACAACAGTCATCACATTATTTGCCTGGATAGGCTTGGTAATATAAGAACTGGCGCCGAGCGCCATGGCCCTGTCCTTATCTTCCTGGCCTCCCTCCGTTGTAATAACAACAATAGGAACTTCTTTATGGGTTGCATCACCTCTTATGAGGCTGACCAGTTTCAGTCCATCCATGACGGGCATATTAATGTCTGTCAGAACCAGGTCAAACTTGGCACTCGATATTTTTTTCAAACCGTCAACACCATCGTTCGCTTCCGTAATACTGACATCTCTCAGTCTCTTCAAAGCAAACACTATGAGTTGCCTCATAGTCGGTGAATCATCAACAACGAGTATGTTATATTGAGCCATATGGATAGTGCCTCCACAAGAGTTTGGAAATTACTTGGTCAAAAGATCCATGAATCCCTGGATCGTTGACAGTTTTCTTTCTGATTCGGAATAAAGCTTTGAGCCGAATATTGCCGTCGCGGCATGCCCCGCCAGCAAGGTAAAGAGTTCATAATCAACATCCCTGAAGTTATCCTTCTGCTGAAGGAGCTTATAAATAACGATTACGCCGATAACCCTCTCTTTAATTTTGAGAGGAATACAAACCATGGGATGAAGCGGTTCAATTTTCTCTGTTTCAGCCAGACTTTCCTTGAAATAATTTTCACCCGATTTGACGACGTCACCGATAATTCCTTCACCGATCTTGACAGGAGGAAGATCTTCCTTTTCCATTCCTTCCGTGGCGAAGGCCGTAAGCTGGTTGGATTTTTCATCAAAAAGGAGAACACCAAAAATCTCTGCGCCGACAAGATTAATAATGATCTCCATAATGATCTGTAAAACTTCTGAAAAATCAAGTGTGGAATGCAACTGGTAACTTGCAATGTAGAGGTTGGCAAGATTGTTATTCTCCTCCTCAACTTCTACATAGCGATTGGCAAAATCCTGGTTTTCCGCTTCAACTTCTCTGATCCGCTCCAGAATCTCTTCTTTTTCCTCTTCAAGCTTTTTGACTTTATCCTCAAGGACTTTAGAAGGTACCTCTTCCCCTCCACTGGCGCGAACCGCCTCTTCAAGCTCTACAATACGATACCTGAGCCGCTCATTCTCCTTGAGCAGGTCCTGAGTAAATTCAGACCCCTTTTTGAAAGTCTGAAGAAACTCATCTCCTCTATGCTCAGGAGGCTCTTTACCTTCTTTTTCATCCTTATCAGCGTCACTCATGACGGGACTCCTAAAGCTTATTTAAAAAGCACTCTGGAACTGAAAAAAATATACACCACATAAGAATCGATGTCAACCCAATCCCTTGTTATGACATAAATTAATAATTTCATGAGGAATTTTTTCAAGGGGAAGGATTTTATCAACCTTTCCCGTATTGACGGCTTCCTTGGGCATGCCATAAACAATGGCCGACTCCTCGGATTCGGCCATTACATAAGCCCCTCTTTTCTTGAGATCGATGACCCCCCTTTTTCCATCCGATCCCATCCCTGTAAGAACCAGCCCTATGGACCTGCTTTCATAATTCTCCGAAACGGATGTAAACAATTTATCGATAGAGGGTGCATAGGTATCATCCAACGATTTACCTCTTATGCGTACCAGCGTATCCTCTCCTTTACCGAATAAGGTCATATGGGTTCCTCCGGGAGCAATCAACACGCTTCCCTTGTCCAGTACGTCTCCGTCTTCAGCCTCCTTGATGCGTAAATCACTCAATCGGTTTAAGCGCTCTGCAAATGCCTGCGTAAAGCCTTTAGGCATGTGCTGGGAAACGACAACAGAAAGAGGAAGGTCTTTGGGAAGCGATGTAAATATGGACTGAAGGGCCGGAGGGCCTCCCGTTGAGGAACCGATTGCAAGGACGTCATAAGTTCCACCCTCCCGGGGAGCAATATAGTTTTGCTCTTTCTTAGCGACCCTTGAGACCCTTTGTTTAAGGGCTACCCTTTTTTTTATATTATCCATACGGAGTTCGGATACCATTCTCACCTTGGAGATAATATCCTTTTCTATATTGAGAAGGTCCCTTGATATTCTGGCCGTGGGCTTTGCCAGAAAATCGACGGCCCCAAAATCAAGCGCCTTAAAAACATTGGCATCATCATCTCTGGAACTGACGACAATGACAGGAATAGGCATTCTGCTCATTAAAAGCCTGAGAAAAGTGAAACCGTTCATTATGGGCATTTCCAGGTCAACAGTAATAATATCCGGTTTGAGTGAAAATGCTTTTTTCAGACCTTCTTCCCCATCAGACGCAGTCCCGATAACTTCAATGTGGGGCGACTTCTCAAGCATTTCGGAAATGGTTCTTCTGTTGAAGGCCGAATCATCGATAACAAGAACCCTGGTTTTCTTCATTCAACAGCCTCTTTCACAGTATGATCAGCATAAGCCGTCAGTTCCGGCTTCTGGTAAACCATATCGTTTTTCAGGTGCTTCAACTTAAATGAAGTGGTAATATTCATTAACGATTCGGAATGGCCCAGCAGCAGGTAACCGCCATCAGACAACTTTCGATAAAAATTTTCGATGACCTTCTTTTTGGTTTCAATATCAAAATAAATAATGACATTCCGGCAAAATATTATGTCCATCTCAGGAATAAGATTAATTTTTTGTGAATCAAGAAGGTTAAGCTTCCCAAAAGTCACCTTTTCCTTCACTTCATCATTAATATACAGTCTGCCCTCTTCCCCTTTATAAAAAAAGCGATCTTTGTAAAAGTCGGGCATGACTCTGAAGGAGGAACCGGCGTAGCCCCCCCGTCTCGCAACCTGGAGTACCCTCTGAGAGATGTCACTCCCGATAACCTCGACTTTCCAGTTATTAAAAAGACGGGATTCAATGAGCAGCATGGCTATCGTATAGGGTTCTTCTCCGGTGGAGCACCCGGCGCTCCATATCCTGATAGTCTTATCGTTTTTTTTCTCAGTCAGTTCAGGAAGGATTTCATCCTTAAATGCCTTGAGCTGATATTCCTCCCGCAAAAAATAGGTTTCATTTGTCGTCAGAATATCGACGATCCTGTTGAGTTCTTCGGCCTTGTCTTTATCATAAAGGAGGTAGTAATGATATTCCCTGAAGCTGTTTAACTGATGTTCATGAACTCGCCTTGAAAGTCTTTTTTCCAGAAGATATTTTGAGGAGATTTCAAAATAAAGGCCGCATTGACCGTTGATAAAGTCCCTTATTGCATAGAACTCTACTTCCGACATGACTAGGGTCTTTTCAGGATTATTGAACAAAAAAATCTCCCCGATGCATTATTAATATGAGGATAGTTTGAGCAGCGCTTCTTTCAAGGCATCCCTGACGATGGGATTATCTTCAATGGCAAGCTTTTCTTCCATCACCTTTCCAAGTCCTTCAACCTTTTTGTTTCCTAACAGGGAGGCGGCTGAAGCTCTCACATCCCAGTTCTCATGATCAAGCATTAAAATCAGTTTTTTCAGAAAGCTTTCATCATTCCAAAAGGAGAGACTTTCAATAGCAGTTTTTACAATTTCTCCATCGGCGCTTTCCATTTTTTCCATCATAACAGGACCATAGCCGGGAAGAGATAATGAACCGAGCGCTTCAAGAGCGGCAATGACGACAAGACCGATATCATCATTGAGGAAGTTTGAAATGAATGCTGCCGCTTCCTCGCCGCCGATATGGGCAAGGCCCTTTAAAGCAACGCTTTTAACCCAGATATCTTCATCCTGCAAAAGGGAAACGAGCGGTTCAAAACCCTCCCTACACTTCATTTCACCGAGGTGGCCTGCCGCCGCCATTCTTACATCCTTATCTTCATCACTGAGTGATAAAATAATATGAGCCAGGGCCTCCTCTCCTCCAAGGCGGCCCAGCGCATCAACGGCATTTTTCCTGACAACGGCATCCTCATCTCTAAGGGCATTGAGGGCAAGGTCCACATTTCCATCTTTGCCTATGGAAGCAAGTACATGCGAGGCATTTCTTTTAAAAACAGCAGAATCGGAAGTGATCCCCTCTTTTAGCAGAACAAGGACACTCTCTCTATACTTCTTTGCCAGCAGGGACAAGGCCCCTACTGCTGCCGACTGAACATCGACATAGTCATCTTTCAACAGGGGGGCGAGAAAGGGTATGGCTCTGTCATCCCCTATTTTGCCGAGCGATGAAGCGCTTGAATGCCTGACATGACCGATAGGGCTTTTCACTCCATCGAGAAGGAGACCAACCCCCTTTGACGAGCCGATTTCACCGATAAAAAAACAGATAGCAGGTTTAATCTCATCAGGACCGGAATAATAATAATCAATGATTATTTTCTCCCCCTTCATTCCAATACCCCTGATAGCCTCTGTAAGGGCAGGCATGAGCGCCTCATTAAGAGCAAAGTTTAGCAGATCAGGGATGAAGTCAATAGATTCGAGCCACCCCATAAGCTTGATCACCGCAAGCAAGACCTCTTCATTTTCAGAACTGAGGCATGACGATACCAGTTGAGGCAAGACACCGCTTTTTTCCCTGATTAAAGCCATAAGTTCTTCTTCCTTGCCAAGAGACTCAACAAGTTTAACGAGGGAAAGAAGGGCTGCCTCTTTCGTACTCCTGGATCTCGATTCGAGGCCACTAATGAGATAAGGAAGGGCCGCCTTCTCTTCAGAGTTACCGAGCGCATCAATTGAAGCTTTTCTTAAAAGGGGGTTGTCCAGGAGGGGAATAATCTCTTTAGAGGGAATATTTTTACCGATTCTGCAAAGCGCCTCCAGTGCAGAATAGCATAATAGCAGGTCTTTACTTTTTAAAGAACCGACAAGCGATTTAACGGCTTCGTCATCACCAATCCTGCCAAGATTTTCAGCAGCAGCAGATTTTACATTTTCATCAGGATCAGAAAGCGCTTTAATGAGATAAGGAGTGGCTCTTTTATCTCCGATGCCACCTAAGATATCTACAATCTGTTTTCTTAAATCGTGGTCATCATCATCGATATAGGGGAACAGCGATTCAACAACAGCCTCTCCAATACGCTCCAGTGTTTCAATAGCGGCATTCCTCATACCGGCATTATCTTCGTTGCGGAGACAGTTGATGAGCAAAGGAAGGAGTTTATCTGCATGACCATAGTCAACAAGAAGGAGCAGGGCCGCTTTTCTTACTCGCCAGCTTTCATCACCAAGGGCATTAACTAAAAGATGAACTGCCTCATCGCTTCTGACTCCCTCCATATATTGCAGTCCCTTGATACGGAGTTCTTCGTCGGAAACCTGAAGAAGGGATTTTATCTTTTCTATATCAATCATAAAAAAGGGAGCGTCATGGTTTAGAGCGTCTTTCCATGGCTGTCTATAAATTCATCGAGAGATTCTTTCAGATAGTCCTTTTTTTCCCTGATTTCCTTGGGTACTCTTTGTATGAAAAGCTTTCGGCCCTCTTCTATGTCATCTTTCAGCAAATCATAAAAGTTATTATTCTTAATGCCTTCGTTGACCAGCTGTTCATTATAAAGCGCTATATCAGAGACGATGATTCGCGCAAGACGGCTTGCCTTTTCATGGTCCTCACCATTCTCTTCGGAAGAGGATTTACTGACCTCTTTTTCTGTTTCCGCAGCAACGACAGGATCGGGCGCCACGTGGCTTTGAGCAGGCAAGGCGCCCTTCTCATCGGTAAGGGCCCATATTTTATCAACGAGCCGATCATGAATGTGATGCTTTTCTATATAGTCATCAGCGCCATATAATGAGTCGGGATTTCTTTTATACTTGGTTTTATCGTAAATGGCTGCAATAAGTATTACCTTTATTGGGGCAAGATCTTTATCAGATTTAACGGTTTCACAAACCTCGAAACCAAATACCTTGGGAAGGGCCACATCGAGCAGTACGACAGCAGGTCTCAACTCCCTGATCTTACGGAGCGCTTCCTCACCGTCATAGGCGATTTCCGGATGTATTCCGCTTTCATCGAGGAGGTCGGAGACAGTTTGGCAAAAAGCCTTACTTTCATTGGCAATGACAACGGTATGCTTTTCATTGTCGCCATTATCAGGTCCCCCCCCCTTAACCAAAAATACCTCTTTACATTTGAAACACCTGAGCTTACCACCACCATCCGGAATTTTTTCTGCGCTTACATTGAATGTTGCCTTGCAATTAGGACAGTTTATGATCATTTTTTATCGTTTTAATCATACCTTGAATTTTTTGATTTCATTGCCCAAAACTTCCGTCTGGCTTATCAGTGACTCGACGGCGTCATGCATACCGCTGACAGCGGTTCCATACTCACCGGTGAGCCTTTTTATCTCTTCAATATCTCTCACAACAAGACTGACTCCCTGGGCCTGTTCCTGGCTTGCCCTGTTTACAAAGTTGGTCATCGTCGTAATCTTTTCTATGGCCGCCGTAATCTGCCTGCCCCCTTTTGACTGTTCCTGGGTTGCCCTCTTAACATGACCGGTAGAATCTTTCATGGCCTCTGTGGCATTGACAATAAGCTCACTCCCCTTTGACTGCTCATAGGTCGCCTGGGCAATCCGCATAACGATATTGTTGACATTCTCCATAGCCTCCTTAACCTGCGTGCTCCCTTTCAGCTGTTCAACAGTCGCTGCGGCTATATGGCTGATCATATCCTTGGAACGAATAGAACCATTCAATATTTTTTCAAGAGAAGCGCCCGCCTCCTGAGAAAGATCGGCGCCCTCTTCAACTCTTTTCAAACCGAGTTCCATCGATTTTACCGCATTATCGGATTCCTTCTGAAGGGCCTTGATAAGCCCTGAAATCTCCTTTGTCGATGCGGCCGTTCTTTCGGAAAGATCCATTATTTCATCAGAAACGACAGCAAAGCCTTTCCCGTGTTCCCCTGCCTGGGCGGCGATAATGGCGGCATTAAGGGCAAGAAGATTCGTCTGTTCCGCCACTTCGTCAATTACCGTTAAAATTTCTCCGATATCGCTCGACTTTTCTCCAAGCTTCCTGATAATCTCGGCAGACTCATTAACAGAGAGTTTAATTTTATTCATCCCTTCGATGGTCTTTTCAACAGCCGCCATCCCCTTTTCGGCATCAGCAGCAGCATCCTGGGCAACGGCTGAAGAATCCTTGGCGGACCGTTCCACCTCTTTGATCGATGCGCTGATCTGACCAATAGATGCAACGGTGCTGTCTGCCGAGACGGAAAGTTCCTCGGCAGTGCCTGCCACTTCCTTGATAGTCACCGACATCTCTTCGACAGAGGCCGATACTTCATCGACGGAAGAAGAAAAATCTTCGGCAATATTGGCCACTTCATCAATAGATGCGGCCATTTCCAGAATAGACGATGATGCTTCTTCCGTCGTCGATGACAGGTTATCAATATTGGTGGCAATTTCAGAAAAGTTGGCCTTCATCTGGTCAATCGATGATGAGGTGTTTTCCGTGGCAGTGTGCTGGCTCTCGGCGCCCTCACTAACGGCCGAAGAATAGGAAGAAATAGCCATTGTCGCTTCATATATCTGGCTTGTCGTATTCTTGAACTTGCGGATCATCGCCTGGGTGTTCCCCATAAAGAGATCAAACCAGTGGCTTAGTTCACCGATTTCGTCGCGGGAAGTAATGTTGAGTCGCTTGGTAAGGTCCCCTTCCCCCATGGCTATATCCTTTAACATGACCGTCACCCGGTCGAGAGGGTCAGCAACGGCCCTGCCAAAGAGGAATGCGGCGACAGCGACAATACCGATAGCCAGGACTCCGATAATAAAGGAAATCAGCACGGCGCTATTTAAGGCTTTAGAGACGACTTCTTCATAAAGACCGACACTGACATAACCGAGAACTTTATTGGAAGAATCTTCCACAGGGATTGAAATATCATAAAACCTGCTGCCCAGATAGGTGCTCTTTTGGACAACAAACTTGTCTTCCCCCTCCTGGATAAGTCCCTCCAGCCACACAGGGGGACGTCCTTTTCCCTTTTCCGTGGCGCTGCTGTGATAAATAATTTTCCCCTTTAAATCGGTTATCATGGCGTAGCCGATATTACGATTGTCACTCTCAATTTCAGAACATTTTGCGTTCATAGCTTCAATGGAATAAAAGGCCATTCCGTAGGAGATTTCATTAATCACCTCTCTCAAAAGGCTGCTCGCATGGGCTTTCCCTTCCGATTGAAGGGCAACGGTATATCGCTTTGTAAAATCGAAGCCTAAAATGAGGGCAAATAAAATTATCACTATGGAAGTAACAAGGATCATCATTAGTGAAACCCTCGTTCTCAGCCTAACGTCAAGCATGTAACCTCCTTCTTCGATCTGGCGGAAATTAATCAAAATGCAGCTATTAACAATTAATTATCAATCAGCTTTATGGATAAAGCAAGATGTTTCTTATCTTTTTTATCAATAAAATCAATACAATACCCCCTCTATCTCTACATTTTAAAACTTTCTACCTCCTCTTTCAGTATGGCGCTCAGTTCCTTTAAGGGTTTAACAAGAGAATTCAGTTTTTCTGAAGAGTCAACATTGACCCCGGAAGATTTGGTTATTCTCTCTGTGCCTGCCACGATCTCTTCTCCCTTTTCATACTGCCGCTGCGATGCTTCCTGTATATGGTGAAGCATTTCATTAATAACTTCATAGCTTTCCGAAATCATTTCCGTACTGCTGCTTCGCTTTTCAACAGCAGAATTTACCCTCTCCATGAGTCCCCTCATATCATGCATGAGACTGTTAATTTCATTACTCCGGGAAGCTTCTTCCTGAGATTGTACGGAAATCTTCCCTATCATTGACTGAATCGTTTTAGCCGACTCGAAGGCATTTAATATACCTGTTGACTGTTCTTTCCCTGAGCCTAACAGCCCGGCCGATGCGTCGGCAGCCTTGTGAGAGCTTTCAAAAATTTTTTCGAATGTCTTTCCTGCCGATTCAGCAAGAGCAACCGACTCATCAATACTATGAAGACCTTCTTTCATTGAACTAATCCCTTTGCCGGCCCATGACTGCAGGCCGCCCACAAGTTCCTTAATGTCCTCGGTGGAAGAGGTGATCATGTTGGAGAGTTTTTCCACTTCATCGGCAACGACGGCAAAACTCTTTCCATATTCGCCGGCTTCTGCAGCAATGATTGAGGCATTTAAGGCCAGGAGCTTTGTTCTGTCCGTAATTCCATTGATAATCTCTACAACCTCTGAAATTTCATCTGACCGTTCATCGACTTCTTCCATTATTCTCGATGAAGATTCGACAATCTCCCTGCTTTGTGCAATGCCTTTAACCGTTTCTTCGACCTTTTTTGCACTCACTTCGGCATGGGCAAGCACTTTCTGAGCCAGCAGACCCGCCCCTTCATTGTTAATATTCATCTCATTAATCGCAGTGGCGACACCCTCTACCGACTTCAGGACATTTTCGCAATGGTCCTTCAGGCCTTTAATGGTCTTGGCTTCATTAATGACATAGCCCGTCATGTTACCGACCCTCAATGAGGACTTTTCAACAATCGGTTTCAATTCAGAAATATTTCTCACCATCATGCGGGCATCTTCATTAAGAAGGGCTATCTCTCCGATACTTTCTGATGACGCCATTTTAAGACTTTCAATACTTTCATATATTTCCTGAATGGAGTTTTTAACATCATTCACGGAAGAAGCCATATCATGAGACACCTCTTTTTGGTCCCGGGCAATATCTTTTACCTCGGCAGTTTCCTTGTAAATGTCACCTGCCATTTTATCGATATTTCCGGCAGAGTAAGTCAATTTGGAGATCGTATTGATAAGCCTTCCTGTCATCTCATTGATGGCCAGGGCAAGTTCATTAAATATTTCATCATCATCGTCACCTTGCCGGATATGAACGGTCAGGTTTCCCGAACCGATCTCTTTCACAGAGGCGGTAATACTTTCGACAGACCTGGAGACATGCTTTTTGGTATAAAAGTACGTTAAATACGATGCTGCGGGAACAAGCAAAAGGCCCGGCAGGAGATAAATTATGCCACTCTCAATCATTACGTTTTCTTCCTGTATCCTGATAGTTTTCCGACGCCATTAAGGGAAACCGGGAAATTAATCGGCTTTTTTCTTTTTTTTGGAAATACTCCCTTTCAGGCCTTCAATCATTACCTTTTTCGCAGATGACAGTATTTTATCGAGATCGAGAAGGACAAGGGCGTCATCTTCCATTCTGCATATGCCCTTCATATATTTCGAATCGATACCTTCAGCTATTCTAGGCGGTGGCTGAATATCCTTCAAGGGCACCCTGATAATTTCATCAACGGAATCAACGAGAATACCAATAGCCATTTTTTTCAATGCAACAATGATAATCCTTGTCTCCGTACCGGCAGTTTCAGCTTTTTCCACAGAAGCCCCGAACCTTTCACTCATGGATACAACAGGAATAAGCGCACCACGCAGATTGATAACCCCCTTAATAAAGGGGGGAACATCAGGCAAGGGGGTTATTTTGAGCGGTTTGATGATTTCCTTTGATTTCATAACATCAATGGTGTATCTCTCACCGCTTACTTTAAAAAGAATAAGCTGGAGATCGGCATCTGCAACCATTTCTTTACCTGCTTTGTCATTATTCATGGCAATCCTGAAGAAGCACCATTAATATTATCTAAAATTTATTCTCTTTTGCGCCAAATCGACGGAAAAACAAAATACAACCCCCTAATTAACTCAATGACAGTTGCATTTTAATATCAAAAATTTTTGTAAGGTTCGGAATAATAAGCAATCTCTCATCATACCTTCCCACACCTTTTAAGAGATCGGCATCAATAGAGGTGAGCATGGTAGGAGGCGCTTCCATAATACCTTTTTTTAATCTCACAACTTCCGTTACGGCATCGACAACCATTCCCATCCTGGTATCACCGCTTGAAGCAATAATGATTCTCGTTTCCGGTGTATATTCCGTCACTTCAAGAGAAAGCCTCATTCTCAAATCGAGAAGCGGAATAATAACTCCCCTCAAGGATATAATGCCCAGCATAAAGTCAGGCGTCTTGGGGACCTCTGTAATATCCATTATCTTTATAATTTCCCCCACATTGTGGATATCAACAGCATACTCTTCATCAGATAACCTGAAACAGAGAAACTCCTCAATATCATCCTCTTCCTCTTCTTCTTCCGCCTCACACTCTTCCTGGTAAAGCGCATCGAGTACACCGGAAAGAAAGTCTTCCCTTCCCGCCTCTTCAGTGAGAAGAGAAAGATCACCCCCTTCTTCACCTTCCCCGGAAGAAAGGTCGGCCAGGGCATTTTTCCGGACGCCTTCTTTACCCTCCTCCGCTTCGGCCGCAGCTTCAGGTTCTTCAGGCAATTCAAGGCCCGGGGCAAGTCCTTCCTGACTTTCTGCATCCTCCGCTTTAGTTTCAACCTTGCCCTTGCCCTTCGATTCCTTCAGCTTCTTCGCTTTTTTCCTGATTTCTACGAGGTCCACGTTGACTCCTAATCGATGAGCTGCATATCACATGCAATATTAAAAACAATGTCTTTGTCGATAATGTCTGCTTCCTTGCCAAAACCCTCTAAAAGTGAATTTGATGCAATATTATTAATTATTCGGGGAACACCGCCGGAATATTTGAATATTTCCTCTACGGCTTCTTTTGTAAAAAGCGCTTCCTCTCTGCCTGCAACCTTGAGCCTGTGCTCTATATAGCTGGCAGTTTCTTTCAAATCAAGGGGCTTTAAGTGATAAAGGATACTCACTCTCTGGAGCAAAGGCTCATAATGTTTTCTCGCCAGTCTCGTTCGCAGCTCAGGCTGGCCCACAAGAAGAAGGGAGAAAAGATTCTGGTCGTCAAGCTGACAATTCGTGAGAAGCCTGATTTCATCAAAAGTTCCCTTTCCCGGAATCAGTTGGGCCTCATCTATTATTATAACGGGACAAATGCCCGATTCATAATGCTTAAAAAGAATATCATTTATCTCATCAATGAGGTCTGATTTAAAATAGCTCGGACTTTCAATACCGAGCCTCCGGGCCAAAAGTTTTAGAAACTGCGTCGGACTTAATCTGGGATTAATAATAAGGATAGGCTTAAAACTCTCATCAAGAGAATCGATAAGCGCGCGCGAAAGGGTCGTTTTTCCCGTCCCGATATCACCGGTAACAAGAACGAGTTCTCTCTCTTCCACACCGTACTGCATCCTGGCAAGGGCCTCACTGTGCTCACCACTCATAAAAAGAAACCTTGGGTCCGGTGTCTTCCTGAAAGGACGTTCTTTTAAACCGTAAAATTCTTCGTACATAAATTACACTCCCGTCAATTCTTCAACAATAGAGGCTACATCGAGGACAAGAACCGTTTTGTTGTTGCCAAGATCAGTGGCGCCTGCAATACCCTTGATACCGCTAAAAACATCACCAATGGGCTTGATAACAATGTCCTGTTCTCCCACAAGTTTATCAACGACCATGCCGAAACGGTGCTGGGCAATGGCAGCGACGACAACATAGAGGTCATTAGCCTTTTTTTTCTCCCTGGCGGGAAGGTCAAAGATTTCTTCAAGTCTCACAAGAGGCAAGGTGGCATTCCTGTTTTGAATGACCTCCTTTTTCTCCACCGTCTCTATCTCTTTTTTATTTACAAGCAGACTTTCCTGGATCGAATTTAGCGGTATGGCATAGGTCCTGGAAGCCGTCTCTACAATGAGGGCCTGTATAATGGCCAGCGTTATGGGCAAGGTAATCCTGTTCAGGGTGCCATGGCCTTTTTCACTTTCAATATCGATATGCCCGCTAAGCCGTGTAAGGTTGTTCTTGACCACATCCATTCCCACACCGCGGCCCGATATTTCACTGATTTCCGAACTCGTGCTGAAACCGGGAGTAAAAATCAGTTCCAGGATTTCATCATCGGAAACCTCCTTACTTTCAGAGACAAGACCTTTCTGTTTCGCTTTTCTGAGAATTTTCTCCTTATCTATGCCTGCGCCATCATCTTCTATTTCCATCATGACATTGTTTCCACGCTGGAATGCGCTCAGCCTGACAGTCCCCTTTTCCGGCTTTCCTGCCTCCCTTCTCAATTCAGGAGGTTCTACACCATGGTCTACGGCATTTCTTATAATATGCATGAGAGGATCGCCGATCTCCTCAACAATGAGTTTGTCAAGTTTGGTATCAGCACCCTTTATAATAAGATCAACCTCTTTATTGTTGGACCTTGCAATTTTTCTTACCGTCATGGCAAGCCTGTCGAAAAGATTGCCGAGAGAAACCATACGGATCTCCATCATCCCTTCCTGGAGTTCGGCAAGCTTCCGGTTAAGCTCCCTGTTCGATCTGTCAAGCGACTTGGCAAGCATATGATAACCGGGGAGCCCTTTCATCTCATCGGCTATACTGACCATACTGTTCTTTGTAATCAGCAGTTCACCGATAATATTCATGAGGAGGTCCATTTTAGATATATCGACTCTTACCGTTCTGCTGATCGCCTTGACGGAAGTCGTTTCAATACCCCTCTCTTCTTTCTTTACTTCCTCTTTGGCCGCCTCTTCCCGATCTGTTCCATCACCGGAAACAATGGTCATACTGACGTCACTTTTATCTATCTTGGATTCGATAAAGTGGGAACTTTTCTGGGAACTGAAGAGGAGATCGAACTGTATCCCCCCCTCTTCTCCTCCGGTGGCGCTGGGAAGGGTCGATATCACTTCTCCATGATCCCTTATACTGGCGTTAATATCGCCAAGCCCTTTATCAAAAGAATCCATACTGAAAGACGCGTGAATAAGGTAAATGTTCTTTCCGCTCTTAATGCCCTCCAGCAGTCGATGTTCTTCATATTCCGTCAGAACGGCAAGAATAGTGGGGTCGATATTGAGGGAATCGATGGGAGAATGCCGTTGAAGCTCCAGCTCCTTGTTCATCGCCTTTTCAAGGGTAGACAAAAGGCCCTCGATTTTGCCGGCAGACGTTAAGGCTTCCTCATTGCCCTTTACAAGTTCTGTAATGATTTCAATACATTCAAAGAGGACATCAAGTATTCGGTCGGTAACAGACACTTTCCCAAGCCTGAGAGAATCGAGAAGGTTCTCCATGTTGTGACTTACCTCAGTGAGGCTTGTAAGGCCAAACATGCCGGCAAGTCCTTTCAGGGTGTGGGCAGACCGGAATATACTATTCAGGGTATCAGGGTGGGCATTCTCTTTTTCACTGCCAAGCACAAGCAAATCAGAGTTGAGTTTTTCTATAATTTCTTCCGCTTCAGAGATAAACTCATCGAGCGCTTTATCATCACTGTCGTTATCTTTTACCATAGTTTAGCGTTCCAGGTATTTAACAATCAGGTTTTGAAGCTGCTCCGGCTTGAAGGGCTTAATCACATACTCATTGGCCCCAAGATCTATCCCTCTCCGGCGGTCCCTGTCACTCCCTTCCGTAGAGATAATAATAAGCGGGATTTCCTTATATTCTGAATTGGTTTTAACAAACTTGACCAGTTCGAGCCCGTTTATATCGGGCATATTAATATCGGTAAGAATGAGATCAAATTTCTTGTGAGGGAGTATTTTTAATGCTTCAAAGCCATTTGATGTTTCAGTGACATCAACATCATCGAGGATTTCCACGGTAGAAACGATGAGTGAACGCATGGTTGAAGAATCTTCAACAATCAGCACATTTTTTGCCATTTACATTACCTTTCCAGGGTTGAAGATCAGATCAGGCATGAGACATCTCACTTACTCTCCTTTCAAGAAGCGCCCTTTCCATGGCGACCCCCGCCTGCATAAGAAAGACATCCAGAGCCGAAGCATCACCAATTTCCTTATCTTCAGGCACATTGTCACAATAAAGAATGACGGCAACCTTGTCATTGGCAATAATGGGGGCGGCGTAGGACTCGAAGGGATAATGGCCCCCAAGGTTATCTATAATATACCTGTTACCTTCCGTGTCTTCCAGTTTTTTTGTAATACTTCGTTGACTTTCTGTAACATCTTTCAATATGGAAGGGATGTCTTTTGAAATCTTCATGGAGCGCACCCGCTTTTCCGCTATCTCTCCTTTCAGTTCAATGCCGAACTGGCCAAGCCCTTCGAAGCCGTCACTTTTGGCAAGAAAAATGACGGACCTGTTCATAAGTTCACTTGCAAATCTGAGCGTAAGAAGCGTTATCTGCTTTCCGCCTTCGGGACCGTTTAATTCCTCTATCATCGATTTCAAAATGGATATGCCGGGGCTCGATGGAGGTTGCGCCGGCCCTTCATCTTCAGGAAGAATCTCTCCAACGGCGGCAAACTCCTTTTCCAGTCCCACAGCAAGGTCAACAAGCCCTGACGCTTCAGCGGGAATACCCCCTTCTTCCTTTTTAAGTTCTCCTGAAAAAGCGGGTTCCAGAATAGAGGCAACTTTGTCAAGAAAACTCTCAACGGCGCCATGATCATACTCCGTACCGAATTGTGCTCTTTTGGGTTTATCTATGTAGGAATGAGCACCCATTTCGTCAGCCCTTTTTTCCGCATCACGGTTGACGTGGTCGGTCATGAGTATAACGGGTATATCGGGAAAGCCGCCCCTTAAGATTTCGAGCGTCTCAATGCCTCCAAGGATTCCCGTCCCGTCCATTCTCGGCATGATAAGGTCTGCAAGGACAACGACGGCGCCATCTGTCGATCTTAGCTCACTGATTACATGAAGGGCTGATTCCGTCTTTTCCTGTACGATAGCATCATATCCCCTGCTGCTTAGCCCATCTCTGATAACATTAAGTGTATTAGGATCATCATCGATAATGACAACGCCTTTATTGATATTATCTAAAGAAATTTCCTCTTTTACAGAAGGAACCGTCTCTTTCGGCTCTTCAGGCACAGTTTCCTCATGGAGGGCCTTTATTTCTTCACCGGAAATTTCGGGAAGGACTTCCTCAACAGGCTCCTCAGGAAAAACCTCTTCTGCAAAAGACGGTTCCACCGGCGGGGGCGCTTCCACTGCCGGCGCTGCTTCCGGAACGGGCTCAGGGGCAGGCGCCGCCGCCCCGGCAGCAGCGCCGTCCCGCCTTAACTCATCCTGCAAGCGGGTGCCTTCCATTGCAATAAATTGTGGATTCATTCCATGCTCATAAACAAAAAAGTCGGCATCCGTCAAATATTCATCAACATCTTTTAATTCAAAATTAAAATTCCCTGATATCCATCCAAAAAGAGAATAAGCCGATTTTTCTATACAGCCTTTTTTGAATTCATCAATTTTATCCTGCTCGATGCCAAACTTCTCTGTTAATATATTATCCAGCTTTTCCCGGCGGCCACCTTCTTCATAAAGCCTGACAGTTTCGGAAGCCTGATCTGCGCCGAGCAACCCCCGTTCAACGAGAACACCGGCAAGGTCTTCGTTAATATCCGTTGAAAAGGCCCTGATAACCTGCCCGTCTTTAAAAACAAGCTTGCCTTCCTTATCAGGAGTATTCAGAAAAAGGATACCGGATTTTCTGCTCAGGCTCACAATCTGAAGGATATCACCAAGTCCCAGGTCTTCAAGGTTACCGACTAAACTCATTATTCTCCAAAATAATTAATCTCCTTTTTAAAAATACGGGCTAAAAAATCAGGCAATCGCTTCATTCATGCTTCCTGTTCGGTAGCCCTCAATATCAAGTGAAATATAACTAAAACCGTTCTCTTTAAATCCCTTGATAATGGCATCTCTCACAGGTGGAGAAAGAAACTTCTCAAAATCTTCAACTGTCGTCTCTATTCTTGCCACATCATCGTGAAACCTTACCCTGAATTGCCGGAAAGAAAGCGACCTGAGAATATCTTCACACTTTTCTACCCGCTTTACCCTGTCGTAGGTGATTCCCGTACCATAGGGAAATCTCGATGACAAACAGGCAAAAGACGGTTTATTCCAGGTAGCAAGGCCCAGTTCTCTGCTTAAAAGTCTTATGTCCTCTTTTGTCATACCGGCTTCAACAAGAGGACTCCTGACGCCGAGTTCCTTTGCTGCATCTCTTCCCGGCCTGTAATCACCTAAATCATCACAGTTAGCACCGTCAGCAACATGGGTATAACCGAGATCACCTGCCTTCTCTTTCAGCAATCCAAAAAGTTCACTCTTGCAAAAATAGCATCGTCTCGGACTGTTTTCAGAAAAACCGGAAATTTCCAGTTCATTTGATTCGATAACCTCATACCTGCATCCAATGAAAGAGGCCAGTTTTTTTGCTTCTTCAAACTCATGCCCCGGATAAGTGGGCGATGTTGCCGTAACGGCAAGCACCTTGTCACCCAGAATGTCGCTGCATACTTTTAGCAAAAAAGTACTGTCAACCCCTCCCGAAAAAGCAACAACAAGAGATCCCATGTCTCGGACAAGGGTCTTTAATTTTTCATATTTCTCTTCAGGACTGCCCATGGATCAACGCAGCCACATTCGATTGACGTCAGCCTCCGGCAATGGGCCGGAAACGGGGTAAATCCCCTCGCCACGGGGCGAATGGTACTTCACCTCGGCAACATCTCCCCCTTCAAATTTGCTGAAGCGCAGCATAAGCCCTCCGGCCATTTCCATGATACCGTCATTATTTTCTCCGTCAATAAAAACGGTGGGACCTGAAAAATTATGAGGTGTCAGTAAGGTCCCCTTTCTCCCAATTGAAGCAATTCGTCTGTTTTCCATTTCATTCCTTCCCACAACGGCCTTTGTATTTTCTCCCAGCCTGAAATGCCTTCCCACCGTCAACAGCTTAACATCGGTCCAACTCTGTTTTTCCTTATGACCGAAGGAATCCTTTAACCTTGAAGCAAAGTTCTTTTCCGTGAGCAGGCATCCTCCCGAAGCACAGGGGTAATCCTCGATTTTATAATCGTCGGCAACCTTAATTTGCTCCTTCCTTGACCGGCCTTGTATGGAAAGCAGTTTTTCCCTATCGATAATGCCCGTCTTTTCCGGGATGGTAGGGGGGAGAAGCCCGGCAGAAAGGGGACGCAGGATAAGCCCTTCAAGGCCGCTTTCCCTTTCGATGAGAAACATGGGGTCCTTTCTCTGCGACATAGGTCTTTGTCCCAATACTTCTCCTGTAATGATAAAAGAAGCGCCACATTCTTCCATATACTTTTTCGCACTCTGAAATGTATAAATACGGCAGTCAACACAAGGATTCATAGCGCTCCCATAACCGAACCTGGGGTTTTTAACCACATCGAGATAACCGAGATCCTTATGGACAACCTTAACCTCAATGCCAAGCTGACCGGCAGCCGTCTGCGCATGAGAATTGCAGCCGCCACCGGCCATATTGCCGTCGCAGAGGCAAAAAGGACTTTTAAAATTTAGGGCCACAACCTCTATCCCCTGTTCGACAACAAGCTTGACGGCAAGTGTGCTGTCAAGGCCTCCCGACATAAGTGCAATAGCTTTTCTGTTCATTTTCTCCTTAAATATTAACAATAAAAGATGGTCTATGCAAAACAAGCAAACAAAGATAAATACCTATAGTATTTAATTTTTAGGGCAGTGTCAAAAGTTTTGTCCATCATTTGGCACAGGGAAAAGGGCGGTCAGGCTTCTTTAATAAAGGGTTCATCAATTAAATATCAACCCGGAAAGTCAGAGCAGATTAATGATGTGGTTCAAGATTTTTTCAAGAGGCAATGCAGCTTCAGCAAGCCCCGCCTGGATAACGGACCTTGGCATGCCGTATATTGTCGAAGTGGCCTCATCCTGGGCAAGTACCCTGCCGCCTGCTTTTTTTATAAGAGCAGCGCCCTTAGTACCGTCATCACCCATGCCGGTGAGGATAACACAGAGACTGTTTTTACCGTAAACAGATGCAATGGTTGCCAGAGATACATCGGCACAGGGCTTTAATGAACTCCCCGCCGGTTCTTTATCAAGCTTTATTTTTTTTTTCAATCCTCTTTTAAAAATCTTGAGATGCCACCCTCCGGGAGCAATATAGGCGCTTCCCGATGACAGGACATCACCGTCTTGCGCCTCTTTCACCTTTAAAGAACTCATCGAATCAAGGCTTGTTGCCAGAGACCGGGTAAAAAGCGGCGGCATATGCTGAACGATGACAACAGGCATGGGAAAAGCGGCAGGAAGCAGTGGAATGATCTTGCCCAGCGCCTGAACACCACCGGTAGAGGAAGCGATAAAAAGAATCGATTCGCGGGGACTGTCCAGCTTGGCTCCTTTGGGCATTTTCAAAACTTGCCGGACTTCAACCCTTTTTTTCCTCATCCTGGCTTTTGCAAGTACCGAGGCAAGGACCTTTTCAATCAGTTCATCTCGAACAGCGGAAAGATCGAGAGACAAACAGCCCTGTGGTTTCGCCACAAAGTCGATGGCGCCCTTATTAAGCGCCTTAAGCGCGACATCCGCCCCTTTCTCCGTACAGCCGCTAAACATAATGACAGGCGTCGGTTTTATTTCCATGATTTTTTCCAGCGTTTCGAGACCGTTCATACCGGGGAGATTAAAGTCAAGCGTAATAACATCGGGATTAACACTGTCTAACATGCGTAATGCCTCCTCACCGCTTCCAAGAAGAGAAGCTACCTCTATCCTTGAATGAGAAGCCAGAATAGCAGCCGTCGCCTTTCTCATAAAGTTTGAATCATCAACAATCATTACTTTTACAGCCACAATTTTACCTGCCCTGAAATCCTTTAAAGACAAAAAAAGGGGGAGGCGTTCCCCCCTCAAGATAAAAAAATTTTCTCTCTGACAAAAAGCGCCTATACAACAGGGATGAAGACGGTAAATACGGCCCCAACGCCTTCCTGGCTTTCTATCTGGATCTTCCCCTGGTGCATCTCAACGATCCTTTTAACAAGCGCCAGTCCCAGTCCGATTCCTTCATAGCCTCTTGTCATGGAACTGTCAACCTGAAGGAAAGGCTCAAAGATTCTTTTCAACTTTTCATCATTAATGCCTATGCCGTTATCTTTTATAATAAATTCTACATTCTTGCCGCTCTGTCTCGTTTCAAAACTCACATCGCCACCTTCAGGTGTAAACTTTACGGCATTTGTGAGTAAATGGTGAACCATGAGAAGCAATTTCTTCCTGGCACCGCTAATGTTGCCCAGGTTATCCTGGCAGACGACGGTACACTTGAGTCTGTTCTCTTTGGCATCTTCCATAAAGGGGTTCTCAAGCTCCCTTACTATCGATTCGGGTTCTATTAATTCAAACTTTTCCGTATGCTGCTCTTCCTGGAGAGAAAGCATTTCCAAAAGAGAATCAATAACAAAACCGAGGCGGCGGCTGCAATGATACATATCATTCATTATTTCAAACTGGGTGGGAGTCATCTTGCCGAGATCATTATTTAGAAAAAGTTCCAGATAGCCCATAACCGGCGTAAGAGGGGTTCTCAATTCATGAGATACGGTCTGCATAAATTCATTTTTTAACCTGTCTATGCTCTTTAACTCTTCATTTGCTTCGGAAAGTTCCTGGGACTTTTCTTCCAGTTCGGCAGTCACATTTTCCAGGTTGCCATAGGAATTTCGAAGTTCATTATTCGCCTTCTGAAGCTCCACATAGTTTCGCTTCAATTCGTGGTCCCATTTTTCAAGATTGTCCATCATATCATTAAATCTTTCAGCCAGCCTGGACAGGTCATCATCATTGGGAACGTCCATTCTAAGGCCAAGGTCCCCGCTTTTTGCAACATCGTCGACAGAGTCGATGAACTTCTGAAAAGGTCCTAGAATTGTAGACCTCAGGTAAACAATGATAAGAACGGTACTGATGATGATAACGGCAATACTCAGTATAATGATGATTTTGGTTATTTTCATGCCATAGCTGTCGGCAGCATAACTGTCGGTAATAATCTCTTCAGATATGTTATCAACCTCTTGCATGGATTCGCTAATAATATCCCCCAGGCCGGATATGGCTTTTATTTTCTCTTTTTTATTTTTTTCATCTCCCGATAAGACAAATTCATTAGCATCCTTTATGTAATCCGTAAAAGCGCTCTCAATTCTATCCCACTGAGCTTTAAGTTCCGGGGGGGCTTCATCTTTTGTCGTTTTTTTGAGCATTTCCTTCGACACCTCAGCGGTTTGCATGAATCTGCCAAGGTCTGCACTGTATCCCGCCTCATATTTATACAACTCTTCCCGGGATTTATTAAATTCAATAAGAAAGTAATGATAGTTTTTATGGTTTCTTTCCTTTTCAATAACCTTTTCATAATCGGAAAACATCGACATGGAAGTCCATAAAACAGAGGCGCTCATCCATAGCACCAGGATAACCATTAATATTGCATAATTTCTTATTTTCTTTCTCAAGTTTCAGCCTTTTTGGTGTTGGTTAATATTTTTTAAAGTCATTGCATTTAGACTGTTTTTCATGAATTACTCCTGACGGCACTTACAGATTATAAGCCTCTTCAAACATGCTTTCATTCTCAACGAGCGAAAGAAACACTTTCACCACATGAGGGTCAAACTGTGTGCCGGCACACCTTTCCAGTTCATCCATAACAGGTATCATATCGATCTTGTCCCTGTAAGGCCTGTTCGATCTCATGGCATCAAAGGCATCAACGACAGAAATTATCCGTGCTTCGAGAGGGATACCCTCTTCCCTGAGTTTGTCGGGATAACCGGTGCCGTCATAGCGCTCATGATGATGCCTTACGGCAGGTAAAAGGGAGGAAAGATATCTGACGGGCTTTAAAATGCTCTCACCGACAACAGGATGGCTCTTCATGATGCTCTGTTCTTCATCGGTCAGCCTTGAAGGTTTTTTAAGAATACTGTCATTGATTCCTATCTTTCCGATATCGTGAAGTCTCGACGCATGCCTTAACATTTCTACGAAGGATTTATCAAGCTTCATTGCCTTGGCCACTTCTATGGCAAACATGGTGACCCGCTCCGAATGCCCCCTTGTATACCTGTCCTTTGTCTCCAGGGCAAATACCATGGACTCAACAATGCCGACAATATAATCAAGCTGTTCCCTGTTTTTCTTAAGCTCTCTTTCAAATTTCTTTTTAAGACTCTCTATGCTTCTTTTCCTTCTCTTTTGAAAAAGCTCACTCAACGTTTTTTCAAGTTCTCTTTCCGACAAAGGTTTAAAAAGACAATCGAAAGCGCCTTCCCTGATTACATTTTTTACCAATGAAATATCGTCACTGTCGGCAAGAAAAATGATATCCGTACCGGGACTTCTTAAAGATATTTTCCTGATTAATTCGATAATATCCACATCTGCCACAGAAACATCTGCAACCCAAACATCGTACCGGTTCTTCGAAAGATGTGACAGGGCGTGCCTCAGCAATATACTTTCACAATAGCCGAATTCCCCGACCGCTTTTTCAAGCACTTTCATTTCACTCCTGTTTTCCGCTGAAAGCAAGAGTTTAGGCACCCTGGAATCCTTCTCAACATTCTCCCTGGCATAGATTGAGCTTTCAACAGCCTGAAGGAGTTCACCCTTGGAGAAAGGCTTGACCAGATATTCACTAAGGCCTTTATCAAGCATTTCAGCCACCTGAAAATCCGTTCCATAGGTAGTCATGAGGATAATTTCCGTATTTACATCACACGCTTTTATATCAGATAAAATGGTCTCTCCCAGTATCTGCTGAAGAAGATAATCGAGAAGAATGACATGCGGTGAAAGAGAGCTTACCAGGGGCAAAAACTCCTCCGCATTTGAAGTAGCCGCAACCTGATAGCCCTCCAGAGTCAACATGGTAGAAACCATTTTAACGGTCTGTTTATCTTTGTCGGCAACAAGAATTCTTTTCATAAAAAAACCTTATTCTCTTAAAGATACTTTTTTAATACTTCAAGAAATTTTGCCGTATTGAAGGGTTTGGTAATATAATCATTGCACCCCGCCTCAAGCCCTGCTTTTTCATCCCGCTCCATGGCAAAAGCGGTAAGAGCAATAATGGGGGTATGGGCAAATTGTTTCATCTGCCGCAATTTTTTTGTGACTTCAAGACCATCGAGCCTCGGTATTTGTATATCCATCAGTATAATATCGGGCAAACTCTCTTGAGCCACTTCCAGAGCCTGTATACCATCATAAGCCTCAACAATTTCACAATTTATAGGTTCCAGAACAAGCTTGAATAGTTTCAGATTCGATGGATTATCTTCGACAATCAATATTTTTTTTCTTTCATTATCCACTTTTCACCTCTTTACTATTTAGCGTTCAATTCATTTTGTAATAAATATAAATCCATATCCATTCCCGGGGCCGGAGATTCAACCATTGACAAGGCCCGGAGCCTTTCGGACTCAGGTCAAGTCTGCTGCGGGAAAGTTCTTTCCCCCGCTGCGGTCTCCTACGACAGTCTCCTTGCCAATTTTTCAGACAGCGATTCCCCCTCCCCCTTTTCTTCTGTCAGCAGAATAACAGGAATCTGCGAGGGCTCTAACTCTTTTTCCAGCTTTTCAATCAATTCCCTGTCATCTGCCGCGGCTTGAAGAAAATTAAGTGTAACAGCATCAGGCATAAGCATCTTTGCCGCCCGCAATAATTCATCCTCATTATAAAACATTATCACCTCATAACCATCTTCTTCAAGCTCTTTGCACAGTTTTTTGTTCCCCCCCTTACCGGGCTGAAAAATAAGCACAAGCCTGGCCGGTAAAGAGTCCTTGAGCCGCCCTTTTCTGATTTCTTCTTCAAACTTGCTGAAAAAAGACCGGGGCGCCACATAAGAAGAGCTATCGGCAATCTCTGCGGAGACAGAGTCTTCAAGGGTAAAGTAAAAAATACTTCCCGAACCTGCCCTGGTTTCAAACCATATAGTCCCTCCCAGAACGTCAACCAGCTTTTTACAAATGACCAGACCGAGCCCCGTTCCTTCATAATTCCTGGAATGGGAACTGTCTACCTGGACAAAGGGCTTGAAAAGCTTTTCTATATTTTTAGAATCAATGCCTATTCCATAATCTTTAACTGAAAATTCGACGGCATTTCCTTCCCGTTTTACACGAACCTCTATGCTCTGATTTTCCCCGCTGAATTTGCTTGCATTGCTCAGGAGGTTAAGCAGCACCTGCCCCAGCTTTCCCCTGTCAGAAGTCATGGACTCCACATCTGAATCGACATCCAGCTTTATCTGCTGGCTCTTTTTCTCTGCCAGAGGGCTTATCGTCCTGATGAACACCCTTACTTCATTTTCTACATTAAACATTTCTTTTTCAATTTCAATATACCCTGCCTCTATTTTGGACAGATCGAGAATATCGTTGACAATCTGCAGAAGGTGGAGTCCACTGCCCAGTATATCACCAACGCATTCCTTTTGCTTGACCGTCAATTCACCAACAAGTGAATCGAGGAGTATTTCCGAGAAACCGATAATTGCATTGAGCGGGGTCCTAAGCTCATGTGAAACGAGAGAAATAAATTCCCCTCTTAATTGGTCTACCTGAAGAAGTTCTTCATTCTTTTTACCAAGCATATCACTTTTAAGCTTAAGATCACTGGCCAGTTCTTTCAGTTTCTCTTCTGCAGCCACCTTTTCAATACCGATACCGAGAAGAAAAGACGCAAAATTAACAAACTCAAGTTCTTTATCAAAAAAATGATCTTTACCGAACAGGAGGAGGCCCCTCACCTGCATGTCCCCCCCCACGACAGGGGCACAAACTATTTTGTACGGCTTGTGAGAAGAAAAAAGACGTCTCACTTCATCGTCCTGCCCAAGCTCACTTAACACCCCGTCAATACTTTTATTGCTTTCAAACACTTCGCCCATTACACCGGAACCGGCATTGATTAAAGAAATATCTTCCACCCTGCCGGCAGTTGCAAGGTTTTCCATTTTTCTCCCTTTGCGGGAACCATAAAAGACAATCCCTCCCTCTGCCTGAAGATAGTCGGAAATATTTTCCAGGAAGCCTTTCCCCACATCTTCCTTTACGTTCGACTGGAGTATAACATAAAGGAGATCGTTATAAGCGGAAACGGCTTTACTCTGATCGGCAAGCTCTTTGTTATTCTTCTCCAGCCTGAGGTTGGCATCTTCCAGTTCCAGCTTCTGTTCACTGAGCCTGTCGAACATATTCCGGATGCTTCTTTCTAATATGAGAATTTCATCATTAGTCCGCAAATCCTGTTCAACAAGGTCTTCCACTCCCTTAAGACCCTTCAGAAAGCGGAGAATCTTTTCGATAGGATTTGTAATACGACGGGCAATTAAAAGGGCAATAACAATAAATCCCACGCTTCCCGACAGGGTAAGCCAGACAAAAAACTTTGCCAGCGCCTCGGCCTCTGTGTAAAGGCTTTCACGATCCTGGAGCGCTAAAATTTTCCAGTCCATACCGGGGAAATTATAGTATCCTTTGAGTTTTGACATGAAGGCCAGGTATTTTTCTCCCTCAAAGAATTTATTTTCTTCTATAGAATCAATAATTGCGCCAACACCGGGCAAATCATCGGCATAGTCGTTAAAAGCAGTCCTTGCGCCCTTAAGATCTGCCAGGATGATATTATCATGGGAAAGGAGAAATACTTCTCCATGGGGAACATTAAGATCGATTATATGGGCGGCAACGGCTGACAGTTTGATATCATTATGAATCACTCCCTTGAAATCCCCCCGGTAATCATAGACGGGCGCACAAAAATCGATGACGGGAACAGGTTCCGAAAGTCCTGACATGTGAGGATCGCCAAAAATGACATGGGGCGCCTTCCCATCAGGAGAATTCAGTTGTGAGAGCAGCTTCCGGAAACAGGAATCATCTCCCATAAAAGCCCCCATACCCGATTCATCACTTGAAGCGATGACAGTCCCTCTTTTATCGATCAGGCCGAGCCACGCATAGGGCGTATAGCGCTCTTTTACCATTTTGAAAAAATCTGATTTTTCCCGGTTTTTTCCTTCTTCACGCATAAGAGGCAACATGGAATGAATGTAAGTATCGTTATACCTGAAATAAAGAAGATGATCTATCCTGTGACCGGCCGGGGCCGGCATAATAGTGAAACGTTTCTTTATTTCCTGGGCGACCCCTTTTCTTGCTGCCCTGTAACTCACATATCCGCTGACGAGAAGCGGAATGATGCCGAGGAAAAAGAGCGTTAAAATTAATCTGGTGCGAATTTTCATAATTAGACGCTAACAGTTAAATTCTAAAGGGAACCGTCAGGCACCCTTTCTTGCCTTATAAAGAAAATAATAACTCATACAACAAAGCTGAGGCTTTCAATAAATCCACAAATAAATCATATTTCCAGCCATTCATAAAAATCATGGAGCGAGGAAAAGTTCAAAAAAATGGCCTCTGAAATAAGCTCTATCCTTTTAATAGAAGGAGAGAGATCATCCAATATATCCTTCATATCCATAGCTGAGAAAGAAGAGTCCTGCCATGGTATGGTATCAAATTCTCCTTTACGCCGCGCAGGTAATATGACAGACGGGGGCCGGCATTTCCCATTGTCAACAGTCTCGAGAAGAAGGGCTTCACTCCTTCCTTCGACATAAAAAATGACCTTTATATTTCCTCGCTCATCAAGAACTGAAGCCGCCTTTTTAAGGATAATCCCTGCAAGTTCATCTTCTTTTTTTTCAACATCAGGGGCAGGAATCTTTTTGCGTCTTTCATAGACAGGCGGCGGTTCCAGAGATTCCGAAATATGAAAGGTAATCGGTTTTGTCAAATCGGAAATGAGAGATGCATCACCGAGTCCGCCTTTTATTTTACCCATTTAATTACCTCTTTTGACATGCTGTAATAATCCTGTGCGCCGTTACTGCCTTTGTCATATTCGAAAATCGTTTTCTGGTAACTGGGTGATTCAGCCAGTCTTATATTAGGCCTGATAAATGATTTGAAAACTTTGCCGGGAAATGAGCTTTCAAGTTTATGGAGCACCTCCCTTGAAAGCATGTTCCTGTTATCATAGCGGATGACCAGAAAGCCCATGATTTCAAGCCTTTCATTAAGTTCCTTTATCTCTTCAATTTTTTTAAGCACCAGTCTCAGGCCCACAAGAGAATAAAAACCTACATCGACAGGAACAATGATCCACTTGCTTGCCATGAGGGCATTGGATACGAGAACACCCATTCTCGGCGGACAGTCGATAATAATAAAATCATAGTAGCCCTCTACCTGGGCTATCTTCCTTTTAAGCCGTTCTTCATGACGGTCCATTTCCATCATTTCAAGTTCCGCCCTGTGAAGTGACATGGTGGAAGGCGCAATATGAATATTACCTTTTTTAAAAATATTGTATTTAAAATCAACATCATCATCGAGGAGGATATCTGTCATGGAAATAACAATATCTTCGATATTAATTCCAAAGGTAAGCGATGAACTCCCCTGGGGGTCCATATCGATGAGCAGGACTTTTTTGCCTGCAACTGCTAGCGCCGCAGAAAGATTGACAGCCGTTGTCGTCTTACCGCAGCCTCCCTTCTGATTCGCTATTGAAATAATTTCAGCCATTTGTGCCTTTAAACCCGGAAACGGTAGTTGGGCATGGTTTCCAGGTTAAGTCTCAAATTCCTTTATATTTTCGCCCTCTTTACAGACAACCATCTTTTCATTATCCTCAAAAATGTTTACCATGGCCCCTATATGCTTTTTCCCGATATAATAACTTTTTCCCCGAATACTTATCTGGCCCGATGAAGAAACCTTGTAAGAGGGGGGCTCACTGCTCTTTTTAGTTTCCGCCTCAACAGAAGCCGGCTCTTCAGATCTTTCAGCGGGGAGGGGGCCTTTCAGCCCGAGCCCCTCTTTCATGACAATCTTTTCGGTAGCAGAAAAAATCTCATCAAGATTAAGTATTATAGTCAACTTGTCTTTAACCTCGACTACACCATCAATGTAATCCCCTTTTAATCCTCCAACCAGCTTCGGTGGCGGTTCAATAGTATCTTCCGGCAATTTAAGCACCTCATAGACCTTATCAACCTGGATACCTACGGAAAAGTCCTGCATTTCAAGGACGATAATTCGCGTCTCTTCGTCCCTTTCTCCCGGCGCCATTTCAAACCTGGCCCTCATATCGACTATAGGAATAATATCCCCTCTCAGGCTGATTATCCCCTCGATAAACTCAGGAGACCTGGGAAGTGGAACGATGTTATAATCGGCAATGATCTCCCTGGCTTCATCTATGGAGATGCCGAACTTTTCACGGCCAAGACCAAAAGTGATAAACTTTAAAACCGCTCCTGACGAAATATTTTCTTTATCTTCCCCGTCCGTCATAAACCATCCCTCTATATTTTAAAACGCTCCGTAAGTCGTCTCAGGTTATCTCCCAGTCTGGCAAGCTCCTGTGAAGTCTGCGCAATTTCTTCAGAGCTTGCAGCCGTCTCTTTGATAATGGTGGCGATATTCTCCATTGACACAGCCACCTCATCGGAAACAGCGGCCTGCTGTTTGGAAGCTTCGGCAACCATTTCAATGGAATCGACAGTCTCCTTAACCTGGTTAATAATATGCTGGAGCGCCTCACCCGTATCATTAGAGAGCTTGCTCCCCTCCGACACCTCATTGGTAACACCCGTCATTGAAGCAACCGTTGCCGACGTATCGCCCTGGATTTCTTCCACAATTTCAGTAATCCGGACTGTGGAATCGGCCGACTTTTCGGCAAGCTTCCTGATTTCTTCAGCAACAACCTCAAAACCGCGCCCATGCTCGCCGGCTCTGTTCGCCTCAATGGCGGCATTCAAGGCAAGCAGATTTGTCTGGGCCGCGATCTCTTTAATAACTTCGACGATCTTACCAATTTGCCTGGAACGTTCACCCAGTCCCTGGACCTTTTCACTGGACTCGGAAACGGCATACTCGATCCTCGACATTCCCTCCATTGTATTTGAAACAATCTGCCCCCCCCTGGCAGCCGTTTCAGAGGTTTTTTTTGAAACTTCAAGTGATTTCTGGGAATTGGCAAATGTAGCTTGCACGGATGATGCCATCTCTTCTATGGCCGAGCCAATTTCAGCGGATTGTCTCGACTGGTTATCGACCCCCGCCGCCAGTTCTTCCGTCGAACTCGATATCTGCTCGGAGGCAGAGGCAATACTGTTTGCCGCCTCTTTAATGTCTCTGATCATTTCCTGAAGGCCATCCATAAACTTGTTAAAGGCCATAGAAGCCTGAGCAACTTCATCGCTCCCTGCCACATCGACACGGAGTGTAAGATCGCCGCCGCCTGAAGCGAGTTCCTCCATCGATTTTCGCTGCATAATAACAGGTGTCGTAATACCACTATTAATAAAATAAGCGGCTATGATGGCAAAAAGAAAGGCAAAAACGGTAATGATTATGTATCTCACAAGAGCTAAAGAAGCATTTTGACGAAATTCTTTCGCTTTGGCATAAAGGTCTGTTGAAAGTTTGTCTTCCACTTCCTTTAACAGGTTAATTTTGCCGGTAATCATCTTGAACCAGTAACCGGGAGCAATACCGAAGGAACCTGTCGCCGCTTTTTCAATAGCTACTTTCCTCATTCTAAGGACTTCACTCACATATTCACCTTGAAGCTTGCTCCGGTAATATTCTTTTTGTTCGGCAGGGGCGAACCCGAGAAATACCCGCATATAGGTGTTCTGGGCCTCGACAAGAGACATGAACTTGCTGTACATTCCGGGGTCAAAATGATCGGCGGCAAAGGTACTGCTCATAACAGCCCTTTCAATACCTGCCCTTTCCTTTCCCTGAAGGAAATTGACATAAGCGGTAATCAAGGTGGAGAGTTCGGCATTTTTGCTTATTTTACCGATAAAGCCGATGGAATCAAGGAATGCGGCATTCATATCCGTATACCAGCCAATGGCCTCCCTGGCCGATAAATCAAGTTCACTGACGAGGTTTCTTTTTTTCTCGATCACATCAAGAAAAACCATCCCCTTGTCAAATGCCTCTTTAAACTCTTTACTTAATTTGCCACCATTAAAAGTCTTCAAAAAAACTTTCAAACTTGCGATTTTTGCATCAGTCAAACTGCGCTGCACCGAAATTTCACTGACAAAGCGGGTCCCTTTGCTGCCCAGGTAGCCTGCCGTTCTTCCCCTCTCCTTCTGTGTCTCATGAACAAGGGCGCTGATCTTTACGGCAAGTTGGGAAAGAAGCTCCAGATCGTGCATATCCCTGGAAAGCTGGTATTTTTCCAGAATCCCGCTGGACGAAAAATAGAGCAACCCGGCAAGCGGAAAAAACATCATCAATGCCAGTTTGCTCCTGATTTTGAGATTGTTCAGAAAAGACATGCTCTCCTCCTTCATAAAAACAACGTTTAATAATGACTAAATTTCAGCGCTGTCCGCTTTGGCAATTACAGCCGTGTTTCGTTTCAAATAAGCGGAGAAAGCCTTCTCTCGAATGCAGTGAGAGATCTTTAAGGTTTCTCCTCACACCTCTCAGAAACCTCCGGCTCGAAATGGCAGATTTATCAGATTAATTATCCTAAATATTAATCCTTGCAAATTTCTAACGGAACAACACTGACTGGATATTAACATTACAATCCCTTCCATAAAGCCGGCACATCGAGAACAAGCACAAGCTCTCCGCTGCCGAGGATGCTGGCGCCGGAGATCCCCTCAGGAGGTGAAGCAAGCCTTTCAATAAAGTTTCCAAGCGGTTTGATGACCGTCTCCACCTTACCCATGAATTCATCAATAATAAGGCCCGCCCTGACACCCATCTGGTTCAGTATAACGGCATTCATCGTCCCCTCCCAGAGACCTGAGAATTTTTCCATACCGAACAGGTCCGACAGGCTAACGACAGGCACGGGCTGGTGCCTTAGCATGTAGATTTTTTCTCCCTTAACATATTCAAAACTTTCATCAGGGATCATTATCGTCTCATCGACGTAAGACATGGGAATGCCGAATATGTGCATTCCTTCTCTCACAAGGAATAGCTGAACAATGGCAAGCGTAAGCGGAACCCTGACGGTAATAGTCGTGCCAAGGCCCTCTTCCCAGGCCAGTCTCACATGACCGCCGATCTTTTCGATATTCGATTTGACCACATCCATACCGACACCTCTGCCTGAGACGGAATCGACGCCTGATGCCGTAGTGAAACCGGAAAAAAAGATGAGTTTTGCCGCTTCATCATCATTCATGTTTCGGGCATCTTCAGCGCTCACTATTCCTTTTTCAAGGGCCTTTTCCTTTATTTTTCCCACATCGAGCCCATTGCCGTCATCCCTGACTTCAATATAGATACTGTTATGTTCATGGTAAGCATTGAGAATGATAGTTCCCGACTTGCTCTTACCGAGCTTCAAACGTTCACCTTCACTTTCAATACCGTGACTGATACAGTTTCTAACAAGATGAACAAGAGGATCATAAAGGAACTCGATAACACTTTTATCGAGTTCCGTCTCCTCCCCTTCAGTAACGAGCTTAACGTCCTTTCCAAGGGAACGGCCCGTATCTCTCACAAGCCTGTAAAACCTGCCAAAAAGGTCTTTAACAGGAACCATCCTTATTCCCAGCACTTCATCCTGAAGCTGAGCCGCAATAGTATCGATGTAAGAAGCAATCTCCGAAAGTCCGTCATTTTTGAGTTCATTACTTATCTGGAGAAGCCTGCTCCGTCCCGCCGTCAGTTCTCCCACAAGGTTTACCATCCTGTCGAGACGGACTGTGTTTACCCGCATGGAAGCGCTGTCACGGCCTTCAGGCCCGGCAGCAGTCTCTTCACTCTGCTGCGGTATATCTTTTTCGTCCACATGAGCGGCGGCAGTCTCTTCCTTGAAATCTGCCGGGGGGCCCTCTAATAACTTTTCCAGCTTGCTCATTATGCCGGAAATATCTCCCGCTTCTTCACTTCCTGATATAAAATCTTCAAGAAGCCTGTTAGCGAGATCGAGGGAATCAAAGAAAGTATCGATTATTTCGGGAAAAAAAGGGAGGGTTCCTTCTCTTAAGCTTTCAAGAACATTTTCTATTTTGTGCGAAATATCGCCAAGGGCCGTAAGGCCAATGAAACCGGCATTGCCCTTAAGGGTATGAGCCAGGCGGAAAAGACTGTTAATAATATCCTTATCTCCGGGAGAGTTTTCAAAACTGACCAGTTCTTTAGACAGTTTTTCCAGAATTTCCTTGTTTTCGGAAACAAACTCACCATAGAGTTCACTTAGATCAGGAATATTATTATCTTCGCTCATCTCCTATCGTTCATCCTATTATTTTTTCCACGGCTCCCAACAGTTCGGGCGGCTGAAAAGGCTTGTTCAAAAAATTGCTTGCCCCCAGTTCCATCGCTGTCTGCCTGTCGGTCTCTCCTTTTTCACTGGTCAGCATAATAACAGGCGTCTTTGCAAACTCAGGATTCCCCTTTACCTCTTTCAGTACCTCCAGGCCATTCATTCTCGGCATCATGATATCAAGGATAATCAGGTCAAAGGTATCGTTTGAAACCTTCTCCATACCTTCAACACCATCATTAGCAGTAACAACTTCGTAGCCTTTATACTTTAAGGTAAAGGAAATGAATTTCTGAGTTGCCGGCGAATCTTCAATACAGAGTATCTTTTTTGCCATCTCTTCTCCTTTACTAATCCATATAAACGGGTTCTTTTTAATACCCCTTGCGGGGTATAAGTACCTTTACGAAATTATTTTCTATAAAAAATCTTAGAAAATAATTTCTATAAAGGGGCTCTTTTTTAATACCCCTTGCGGGGTATAAGTACCTTTACGAAATTATTTTCTATAAAAAATCTTAGAAAATAATTTCTAAGGTACTAAATTAAACCTTCACGTAAACAGGGCCACCCCTGTGAAATTCAAGCCTGAAAGGTATCTTTTTCACATCGATTATTTCAGCATTGCCAAGAATCAAGGCCCCCCCTTTCGGCAGAAGCTCATAAAATTTCCGGGCAATTCTCTCCTTTACTTCCTCGGGAAAATAGATAAAAACGTTTCTGCATAAAATAACATCCACTCCCCGGAAGATATCAAGGGAATCAACATGAATCAGGTTAGCATGCCGATATGTTATCATATTCTTTACTTCATCCGTAGCATGAAAATGGCTATTCTTCTCTACAAAATATTTCTTCCTGAAATTCTTCATGGGAACCCTGAAGGAATTTTCGCTAAATTCTCCTTTCCTTGCCTTTTCCAGGGCGCTGGTAGAAATATCAGTGGCCATAATGGAAAGGGACCAGTGAGAAAGTTCCTTAAAATACTCCTTTAGAAGTATTGCAAGCGTCAGCGGTTCTTCGCCGGTGGAGCAGACAGCGCTCCAGAAACGAAGCCTGTAATCATTGACGCTGTTTTTCCTTTCAATAATCCGCTTGAGGACGATGTCCCTTAAGCTATCAAGCTGTTCCTTGTGGCGGAAAAAGCTCGTTTCCTGAACCGTAATGAGATTAATGAGCTGCTGGAACTCACTTTCCGGCCCTTCATCGCTATATTTTATCTTGTAAAAATATTCCCTGTAATCGGAAATGCTGCTGACCCTCATTCTTTCCTGAATGCGGTATTCGAGATAATCAACACGATTATCCCTTATCCTTATGCCCGTTTTGTCACAGATAAAATCCCTGAAAACGGCAAAGTCTTCAGGACCGAGGCTTTCCATATTTTCTGAGTCGCCAAAATCAAAGACCATTCTTTACTCTTGAGTCAATGGAAAAGATTGCCGCTTTTTTTACGAAAAGGCTTTCATCATGGAGCATGGATTTCAATTTATGGAGACTTTCTTCATCACTGAAACGGGCCAGACCCTTAACGGCGGCTTCTCTTACTTTCCAGGATTGATCATCAAGGGCCTGCATAAAGAGTGATTTGGAAGCAGCGTCATCAACGGGGAGGAGTGTTTCGAGAAAAGTCTGCCTTACATCCTCATCATCTTCATTTTCCCATTGAATGAGATTTGCCATAATCTCTTCAGGAGAGATCGCTGCAAGCGATTTTAGTGATGCGATCCTGACAACACCCACATCATCGTGAAGGGTTTTTCTCAGGGTCTCAATAGCCCGCTTATCTTTCAATATTCCCAGCGACTGGATAGAATGATACCTCACCCAGGGATCACCGTCCTGTGCCGTTAAGAGGAGCGGCTGCACCCCTCTTATATCTTTCAGCCTGCCAAGGACAATGGCCGCCGATTTTCTCAGTGCGGGATCTTCACTTCCGAGCAGCATAACGGGAATGGACCCTACACCACTTTTCCCTTCTATCCCGGCGAGGGCAAAAACGGCTGCCTCTTTGACAGCGCTCTTATTCGCAAGAAGAAGTTCCTCCATAGCGTCCCTTGCCTCATCCACTTTCAGCAAGCCCATGATTTCCGCAATAGAGCGGCTCAATCTGTCACAGCCTCCCTTGAGCCTTAACAGGAGCCCCCTGCAATCATCAACGTCAAGCTTCATATTGACGATAGCCCTTACGGCTGATGAACGAATAATTTCCGAATGGTCTTCAAGAAAAGGATAAAGCTTCCCGGCAGAACTTCTGTCTCCCAGTTTACCAAGCAGGTTAATGGCTGCAAGCCTCATGTCTTCATCTTCATCGTCGAGAGTATTCAGGGCATACTTAAGGGCCCTGCTATCGTTGATCTCCTCCAGGGCTTGCATTGCCAGCAGTTTTGCCCTTTTTTCGGGAATATCCATAAAGTTTACAAGGGAATCGACAGATGCCGTCCCCATCTGTACGAGAGACTCCTCGGCCTTTTTGCTCACATGGTAGTCTTCATCTTCAAGCAATTTCGTCAGGGGCTTGACCGCTCTTTCCGCTTTCAGCCACCCGAGAACAACGGCGGCAGAGGCCCTCGCCTCCGCATCATCACTGCTTAAGGTTGTAATGAGTCCTCTCGTCAGGATATCCTTTTTAAAATCAAGGGGAAAAAAACCGTCATCATCAATACGAACGTTCTTCTCCTTGATTCGCACAAGGGCCTTTACTGAAGAAGAGAGGATCTCTTCATTGTCGCTTTCCAGGTTATCAATGAGAGCAGGAATAGCTTTAACGTCACCAATCTTACCAAGCGCGTCACTTGCGGGAGCAAGGAGAAAAAAATCGCTCTTCATCACTTCGAGTATCTTGTCAACGGCCCCCGCATCGCCCATATCACCAAGGGCCTCGAGGGTGGCTATCTGAATCCACATCTCTTCATCGAGACAGGGGAGGAGAAAATCAACAGCGCCACTGTCTTTTAATTTTCCAAGGGCCAGAATAATGTAATACCTGGAATCCCCCCTTGACCTTGAAAGCGCTCCCAGGAGCGGCTGCAATGCTCTCGCCTTCCCGATATCACCGAGACAATCGGCAGCGTACCTCACCGTATCGTCATCGTCATCTTCCAATGCTTTGGCAAGCGCATCTATAGCCGGCTCCCCAAGACCTGTCAGGATCTTGACGGCCGAGTTCCTCACCCTGGCGTCCCTGTCTTTCAGTATGGAAAGGAAAAGGGCAAGGCCCGACTCATCACCCACTTTTAAAATTGACTCAACGGCCATCTCTCTGACAAGCCAGTTATCATCACCAAAAGCATCGATAAGCGCTCTTAGCCCTTTATCAGATTTTACGGTGCCCAGCCGGTTTGCAGCTTCGCGCCGTACAATTTCATCCCCTCCTTTTAATTCCCCTATCAGCTTGTCTATTAATGCGTCATCCATAAGCGAGCACCTTTTATCCGCCAGCTATTTTCACCTCATGTTTCCGCTCTCTTATTATAAAGGGGCTTTGACTCTCCATGAATCTTGTTTTTTATCTCTTCAATAGAATGGGCAAGGCCTTTTATTGCACTGATATTTTCCTTTGAAATAAAGCTCATAATCTCTGTTGCCTGCTTTATCTGCACGCTGTCGCAGTCTTGTTGCTCCGTCAATCCCGACAGTTCTTCAACCATGGTAATGACACTACTAATAACCTCTGAAATATCCTTCGATGAATTACGCTGCCCGTCAATAGCAGCTTTCACTTCCTCCGTAAGACTGACCATGAGGTTTGCCGATTCATCAACCAACTTGTTTATCTTGACATGTTCATCAATCGATTTTGCCGATATTTCCAGGTTTTTAGTCTCCCGCTCAATAGCCGAATAAACTTCATCGGCCATCCTGGCCTGCTTGCCCGTTGCCGTGAGAATATCTTTCGACATCTGAACGGAAGTGCCCGACCTTTCCTGGATCTTTTTAAGTATTTCACCTGCCCTGTTGACAAGGCCAACGCCTTCCTCCACCCCCCACATACCCACTTCATTGGCCTGGACGGTGCTTTGAACCATCTCCTGGATAACATCGATCATTTGCGTTATTTCTATGGTAGAGGTTGATGTCTGGCTTGCCAGTTTCTCCATTTCATTGGCCACAACGGCAAAGGATTTTCCGTGTTCACCGGCCTGTGAAGCAATGATGGAGGCATTAAGGGCAAGCAGATTTATTCTCGTTGTCACGTTATGTATGAGTTTGACAATATTTCCAATTTCATCCGATCTGTCACCCAGTGTTTTGATAACACTTGAAGATTCGGTAACGATACTTTTCAGGTTTTCCATACTGCTGATTGTTTTCCTCACCGAATCAACGCCATGCTCCGCCTCCCTGGCCACATCTTCAGAGACCTTGTAGGATTCGAGGGCGCTCGTTTCTATATCTTTTGCAAAGGCATTAATCTCCTTTATCCCGCCGGAACTTTCCTCCGAAGAGCGGATCAGATTGCCGAAATTATCGTTAATAACCCTAACGGAAGCGTTCATCTCCTTAATATCCTGAATCGCCTTTTCAAGCGCTTTTAAAACCTCCTGATTTTGGTTGCTGATATTTCCGACAGAATCGATCATACCGATAACCGTTTTCGATGCCTTGTTTACGGAAGGCGACAAGTGTTCTATCATGGAAACGGTTTTATGTATGGAATTGCTGATCCCTTCGATTGAACCCATGGTCTCTTCCAGGGAAAATGTTTGCGCATCCGTGCCGAGGCTCAGGTTGGAAGCTTTTTCACAAAGGTCTTCAATGGCGGCCCTGCTTTCCCTTATTATGGCTAAAAGTTCTCTGCTCTGCCCTTCTTGTTCCATGAGGAGCGCTTTAGAATCAACGTCCGGCAGGGAAGAGGTTTCAGGCAATGCAATGACAGCGTAGAAAGGAAAGACTGCAAGAAGAGCAACAAGCACTGTTAAGAGAGAAGAACCGAGGAAGAACTGATTAAAAACCAGGGCATAAAAAAGGGCAATTAATATATAAAGGGAGTATGAACGGGGAATTGACAGAATTTTTTTTAGTTGCTCTAATCTCATAACCCGGAAAATATTAAGTTGATTTTACATACGAAAACAAAGCATTAGCTCATCCGGAATAATAATGAACTCCCATGCTATGGGTTTAACTCAAGGGCTTCAACGGCCTTGGCAACAAGATCCAGCGATTTAAAAGGCTTTTCAAAATAGAAGTAAGCGCCGAGTTCCAGGCTTTTTTCCTTGTTCTGCGATGACGGCAGGGCCGAAAGCATAATGATGGGAACATCTTTCACTTCTTCCGTTTCCTTAAATTTCCTGCAAACCTCGAAACCGTCCATGCCGGGCATCATAATGTCCAGAATAATAACATCGGGCCGCACCCGCTTTAATATGGCAAAAGATTCATCACCGCTTTTTGCATACTCCACCTTAAATCCTTTGGCCGTAAAAAGGAAGCCGAGCATTTTACTGAGTTTTTCATCGTCATCAATAATTAAAATAATTTTTTCCACCATACCTCCTCGATTTCGGTTTTCAGGCTCATTGATTAAAAAGTATAACAAAAAAAGGGAATTACTGAAAGTTATCACTACAGGATAGGCTTGTCAATTGACAAATTGAGAATGATGTAAATAGTAAACAAGGCGCTTACACTTAACTTCGGGCCATGGAGCGCTATATTTTACCTTAAGAGGAAAGCGTATTTTTAAACCCTTTCCCGGAAATTTACAAGACCAGGCGCATTTGTTTCAGCCAATCCAGCTATAATCACCAACGCCTTCCCTGAGAAGAGCGGGACTATCTCCCGTCAGGTCTACAATCGTTGAGGGCTCTCCCGGAAGCATTCCTGCATCGATAGTCAAATCGAGAATCTTGCCCATAAAAAGATCGATTTCACCGGGGTCGGAAATAACATCTCTCCCTGACACATTGGCGCTCGTGCTGATAATGGGATTCCCCAGTTTTTCCACGAGCATCGTCGCAATGGCATTATCAGGAATCCTGATGCCCACTGTCTTTCTTTTGGGCATGAGCATTCTCGGCACCACACTGGAAGCTTCAAGGATGAACGTATAGGGACCGGGCAAAAAACGCTTCATTATCCTGTAGGCATAATTGGATACTTTGGCGAACTTGCTGATATGAGAGAGATCGGAACAAACAAAACTCATCGGTTTATTACGGTCTCTCCCTTTGAGAAGATAAATTCTCTCAAGGGCCTTTTTGTTAAAGATATCGCAGCCGATACCGTAAATCGTATCGGTAGGGTAGGCAATAACGCCCCCCTCTTTCAGGACATCGACAACCCTGTTTATGAGCCGTTCCTGAGGATTATCAGGATTGATATGAATTAACGTAAGCCCCTCCCCTGGAAAAAATATAGTCTCAAATACCCCTAAATCCCTCTAAATCAAAGGGGGACCACTGTTCCCCCCTTTGAAAAGGGGGGTGAGGGGGGGATTTATTGCGACAAAAACTATCATCCTAAAAACAGCAGGTAGATCATTCCACCAAAGAAAAGCATTCTACACATTAAGAGTAAGCTTTTCAATACCTGCAACAGCCCTGACTGATACTAATATGGAAAAGAGTGGAAGAAAGGTGAAAAACAGTAAAAAAGCCTTTCCCCATAAACGCAAGCCCTGCCCGCCCCGCATATTCAACTCTTCTGCCCTTCCAGAACGGCTTCTACAACACTGTGCGGTGAGACGAGGTGCTTTTTGAACTTCAGTTCGCCCACATCGGCGCCCAGGGCAAGAGCCACCAGTTGAGAAAGGTTAAATACGGGCAGCCCGGTCTTCCTTTTATAAAGTTTCTCCGCTTCACCCTGATAAACATCGAGCGAGATATCACAGAGAGGACAGGGAGTAACCATGCAATCAGCGCCTTTATCTTTGGCTTCCTGAAGCCTCTTTCCACCTGCCTTGAGTGAGGCCCTTTCGTTGACAAGAAGGGTATGAAAACCGCAGCAGCGCGTTTTCCCCCTGTATTCAACAGTATGGCCGCCAAGGGCATTGATAACAAGGTCGAGAGACCGGGGGTTCCTGGGATCTTCAAAACCGAGAATTTCTCCGGGCCTTAAGGTATGACAGCCGTAAAAAGCGGCAATATTAAGCATATTGAGGGGTCTTTTAACATGATTTCTCAATTTCTGGGGACCATAGTCTTTTGCCAGCACCCAGAGAAGATGCGTCATCTCCACACCTCCCTTGTATTCCATGCCGACCTCTCTCAATACCTTATTGGTCCGCTCAAGAAGTTCGGCGTCAGACTTGAGGTCATAATTGATTTTGGCCATGGTCTGAAGGCATGTGCTGCATATGGTAAGGATATTGAGGCCCATCTCTTCGGCAATGGCAAAGATCCTTGCATTGATAACGTAACTAAGCTCCCTGTTGGCCTCATCAAGGCATCCGGCCCCACAGCATGTGGCATTATTCATAGGGACAAGTTCAATGCCCAGCATCTGCGCCACCATCCTCGTCGTGTGGTCTGCTTCCTTCGTTATCGCTTCTGCGGCACAACCGGGGTAGTAGGCATATTTCATTTTTCTACTTCCATGATCTCATAAATTTTTTCCACATCCTCTATGCCCTCGATATCCCTGAGAATAGGAAAAGGAACCTTTCCCTTCATCTGCATCCTGAGCGCCATCGGTATCATGCCGAAAGATCTGAGCACACCTACCGTTTTGAGAGGCATCGTCGTTTCATTAAGTTTGCCATGGCTTTTAATATCGGACTGAAAGGCCATAATATGCCGCACCCCTTTATTGTCGGTAATGCCGGCCTTAACGGCCTCTTCCCTGATCTTTACAATCTGGTCGAGAGGGCGCACCTCTTTGGGGCACCGGTCGATGCAGAGATTGCACCGCGTACAATCCCATACGTTGCAATCTTCACTCAAAATTTCGAGCCGTTCCTGCTTCATTGAATCTCTTACGTCGGCGACAAAGCGCCAGCCCTTGGCAAGGGCGGCGGGGCCCATGAAATTATCGTCCGTCTCCCTGATGGTACAGTCACCAAAACAGGAACCGCACATAATGCAGTTTGCCGACTCATGAATTGCTTTCGCTTCTTCGCTGGTGACGACATTCTCCCTGTCACCTTCGGCCTCCTTCGGTTCGAGCCAGGGCATGGTTTTCTCAATTTCATGCCAGAAGGGATGAAAGTTTACGATAAGGTCTTTAATAACAGGCATATTGCCCAGCGGTTCAATGTGGATATCCTTTTCACCCCAGTCAATAGCGTCAAGGCGTGTATTGCAGGCAAGAACAGCCACACCGTTAACGGTAAGGGCACAGGAGCCGCAGATGGAACTCCTGCATGACTTCCTGAAGGTTAGGGTACCATCCTGATCTTCCTTTATTTTAATAAGGGCCTCCAGGATGGTTGCATTTTTTTCGATATCCAGGACAAAACCCTGAATATAATCATCATCCATCGTCTCCGGATCAAATCTCTTGATAAATATCTTCCGTCTCATGACCTTACCTCAATATTTTCTTTCCATGGGCTCATATTTGGTAAAAGACACATCACTATAGGACAGCTTTATGCTTTCACCGTCCATCGCTGCCACCGTATGTTTCATCCACTTTTTATCATCCCTCGCCGGGTAGTCCGTACGCCAGTGAGCGCCGCGGCTCTCTTCCCTGGCAAGGGCGCCTTCGATAATGACGGAAGATAATTCAAGAAGATTGCCCACCTCAACCGCTTCGAGAAGGTCCGTATTAAAAATTTTTCCAAAATCCTGGACGTAAATATTTTCGTATCGCCCCTTGAGCCCGGCAATCTTCTCCCTGCCCTGCTCCAGCTTTTCAAGGTTCCTGTAAACTCCGGCATGACTGTTCATGAGCAGTTGAAGTTCTCTCTTTATCTTTGAATAGGATTCCCCTTCCATGCGGTTAAAAATGCGGCCTATATGAAAGGCAATTTCAGGAAGCGCCCCCTGAGGCCAATCCTCAAGTTCGGTCTCTTTTACAAATTGGGCGGCAGCGCCGCCAACGCGTCTGCCGAAAACGACGGCCTCCAGGAGAGAATTGCCGCCCAGCCGGTTTGCCCCGTGAACACTAACGCAGGCGCACTCTCCGGCGGCAAAGAGCCCTTTAATATTGGTCCGGCCATGAATATCCGTCCTGATGCCACCCATGGAGTAATGGGCGCCCGGCCTGATGGGAATCGGTTCGTCAATGGGGTCGACGCCTTCAAAGTTGATGCTCAGGTTTCTTATCTGGGGAAGCCTTTCAAGGATCTTGTCGCGGCCCAGATGCCTGATGTCGAGATGAACGCAGCCATCGGTTCCCCGTCCCTCCTCGATCTCCGTCTGTTCCGCCCTGGACACGACGTCGCGGCTGGCCAGTTCCATTGCACCGGGTGCATACTTTTCCATAAAGCGCTGTCCGGCGGCATTTAAAAGATGCCCCCCTTCTCCACGGGCCGCTTCGGAAATAAGGATGCCCGTACTTTTCAGGGTCGTGGGATGAAACTGGACAAACTCCATGTCCATAAGTTGAGCACCGGCTCTGAAAGCCAGGGCCATGCCATCTCCCGTATTGGCATGGGCATTGGTTGAGTTAAAAAAGACCCGGCCATAGCCTCCTGTGGCAAAAATAACGGCTTTGGCCCTTATCCTGTGAAGCTTGCCGCTCATAATATTAATAGCGATAACACCTCTTGCAATGCCCTCTTCAACGACCAGCCTGACCACATGCCACTCTTCATAAACCATGACTCCCCGCTTCATGAGTTGCTCGAAAAGGGCATGGAGGATGGCGTGGCCCGTCCTGTCGGCAGCATAGCATGCCCTTGGATGGGCCGCCCCGCCGAAAGGCCTCTGGGCAATACGGCCATTTTCATCTCTCGAAAAGTTTGCCCCCATCCGCTCAAGCTCGTAAATATCACGGGGCGCTTCTTTACAGAGAATTTCGATGGCCTCCTGGTCACCCAGATAATCACTCCCTTTTACCGTATCGAAAGTATGGCTCTCAGCCGAGTCGGAAGCGGCATTGCCCAGAGATGCATTGATCCCGCCCTGGGCCGCCCCCGAGTGGCTTCTCACGGGGTGGACCTTACTTATAATGGCCACATTGAGCTTATTCTCCTTCGTCGCCTCAATGGCCGCCCTCATGCCGGCAAGGCCTGCCCCGACAATGATCAGGTCATGAATTACCATGAAATACCTCGTTATAATTTTCTTAAGTTTATCAACAGCCCCGTACAAGTCAAGGAATATCTGTTAAAATTAATTAGGTTGTATTTTATGATGTATCATGTAAAATTATCTTGATTATTTCCGCAGACCCAATTCCCCTGCAAGGCGGATTCAGGTTATAATTATCTTATGGCAAAAATCCTTATAATAGAAGACAACAACAAGCTTGCCCTTTTTATTCAGCAGTTCCTGACAAAAAAAGGCCATCAATCGGCTATCGCCCTCGATGGCGTCAAGGGCCTTAAATCATTTGCCACGGAAATATTTGATCTGCTGCTGGTAGACATTAAGCTCCCCCATATGGACGGAGAGGCCCTGACGGCAAAGGTAAGAGCCAGCGAAAAGGGTAAAGACATCCCCATCATCATGATGAGCGGCTTTGTCAAGATGCCGGCGGAAATTGAAAGGCTCAAAAAAACACTCCATGTAAGTGACTTTTTAAACAAGCCTTTCTCATTTGACAAGCTCCGTTCATCCATTGACGAAGCCCTCGGAAAAAATACGGCAACCGGAGCAGAGGAGTCAAAAGAGGAAAGCCCCTCCGACCAGACCTTAAAAGGTAAACTTGAAGAACAGCCCTTTGAAAACCTCCTTTCTCATATTTTCAGAAAAAAACTGACAGGCACGCTCCTTGTAGGCAAAAACAAGAAAAAAAAGCGCTTCTACATCCTCCGGGGCATTCCCGCAGAAGTGAACGTGCTGGCCCGTGAAGATAATTTCGGCAACTACCTGCTCAAAAAAGGCCTCATCTCCATGGTTGAACTAAGGGCATATGAAGACCTCTCCAAAAACCCGGCCCATGATCCGAGAGAGATATTTATCAATATGGGCTGCCTCTCTCCTGAAGCCTTTGCAAAAGAAAACAGGGATTATCTTATTGAAAATATTGCCGGCTGTTTTTCCTGGGAGTCGGGCCTTTTTGCCTTCGAGGCTAAACCCGCCTTTATCCCCCGGGTTTATTCTTTCTCTGCCGACCTGCCTTTTATCTTTTTCAAAGCTTTCAAGGGAAGCTTAAGCCCCGCCAAAACGGAAGCCTTTCTCGGCAGGAAAGGAAAATTCTATATTCGTAAAGGAGAAGACTTTTTCAACTATCAGAACCATCTTTCCACGTCGACAACGGTAGGGACCATATTCGACCTGCTCGACGGGACAAAAACGGCTTCAGACATTATTAATTCGACAGACCTCGATGACAAGACCGTTCTTGCCACCTTAATGACCCTCGACCTTTTGAGAATCGTCTCTTATTCCCCCATGCCGGAGAAAGTGGACCTTTCGCCTCCTTTCCCCATACGTGAAAAAGAGGAAGTAACAAGGGCTGAAGAAGAGATGGAAGAGATCTCCCTTACGGAAGAGTTCGAAGATCTCGGTGAAGAGCTTAGCCTCCTTTCCGACGAACTGGAGGGGCTCGAATCGATACAGCAGCCTGAAGAAGCAGCGCCTGCCGGGGCCGGGGCAAGCGACCTGGAAGCGGAGCTTACCGCCACCTGGGAAAGAATCAAGGATAAAAACTACTATGAAATTTTTGGACTTACAACACAGACTTATTCTTTCAACAGTCTCAAAAAAGCCTATTTCGACCTGACAGGGAAATTCAGTCCCGACAAGTTCTTTGCCAGTTCCGGTGAGATTATGACTCTCGATCAGGAATTGCTTTCAAAGGTTGCCGAGGCCTACGAAACACTCTCTAACGTAGTATCGAAGGAAAATTATGATGAATACCTCGACTCCCAGGATGCCGTATCCATGGGTGCAGGAGGCGAGGACGACAAAATGAAGATCCAGGTTCAGTTCCAGTCTGGAAAGATATTCCTCGAAGAAGGCCAGTACGACAGCGCTGAAAAAGCCTTTACAAATCTCGTCAGCATGGCCCCCGACAAGCCCGAATACCTCGCATTCCTGGCCCTGTCCATTTATAATAATCCCTCAAAACGGGGAAGCAAAGCCACTATTAACAAGGCCAAGGAACTTATTAACAAATCCCTTCAACTGGGCAAGATTTCCATTGCCTATGCGCTAAAGGGAGCTATCCTGCTCGACGAAGGCAATCTCACGCTCGCCGAGGCTGAGTTCAACAAGGCCCTGAAAATCAATCCCAGCAATAAGACGGCCCTTAAGAAAATAGAAGAAATTAAAGAAAGGCGGGAACAGGAGAAGGGGGGGCTCTTCAAGCGAATGTTCAAATAATTTTTCTCTATTTAACCGCGCGAGATCGATGACCGGGCTTTTCCTGAGCTTTTCCATTACTCGACTGTTTCAGTTCTACACGGAAGGTACTCCCCTTTCCAGGTACGCTCTGCACCCCGATGGAACCCTCCATAAGTTCAACTAGATGTTTCGATATGGCAAGTCCAATGCCTGCGCCCCGCAAGGCGGGATCCTCCCGCTTCAAACTGGCAAAGGGAATAAAGATACGCAGCCGGTCTTCTTCTGAAATACCTTTTCCCGAATCAGAGATACTGATCCTCACCCGTTTTTTGTCTATCTTCTCACAGCTGATTGTCACCGTTCCCGATTCGACATTGTATTTAACGGCATTTGACAAAATGTTCAAAAGGACCTCTTTAAGGCGGGTTTTGTCTCCCCATACCACCGCTTTATTGCATACGGTCAGATTGCAACTGAGATGAATATTTCGCTCTTGTGCCAGAGGACTTATGAGGTTCACACAGGCTTCCATAATGGGACATATAGGGATGGCCTCCATATTCACCGATACTTCTCCTGACTCTACCCTCGATATATCGAGCACATCGTTTACCAGGTCCGTAAGGTGCCAGCCCGCAGAAACGATCTCGTCCACACAGAGTTTGTGTCTATCAGCCATCATCTCCCGATCTGTCTGCATCACCTGGCCAAAGCCGAGAATCGAGTTCAAAGGGGTACGCAACTCATGGCTCATCCGCGAAAGAAAGTCAGTCTTGGCCCGGCTCGTAGCCTCGGCATTTTCCTTCGCCTTTTTCAGCTCAACTTCAACTTGTTTGCGTTCGGAGATATCCTGTGAAAATACGGCAATAGCAGAGACAGTCCCATTTTTAACGGGCACCAGGTTGGTATAAAAATCTCTATTCTCTCTACTGTCCTCAAGGGCAATGCTCTTACGGGCTCTAATGACATCAGACATTAGTTTTCGCCTTGACGCCACCAGTTCCGGCGGCATAAAAGAAAAGATATTCTTCCCGACAAGATAGTCTCTTGTTTTTCCCAGCCTTGCTGCGCCCGTTGTATTAATGGCCAGAATATTTCCTTCCAGATCCATGAGGATTAAAGATTCAAGGGTTGCGTTCAACAGGGCATTCGCCCTTTCCTCGGCCTCCTGCAATTTCTTTTCCGCCCTCTTGCGCTCGGTAATATCACGGCCTATTGAAATGATTTGTTTAGGCCGGCCCTCTTCATCTCTAATAATAGAAGCATTGTATTCTGTGGGAATACGCTTTCCATCTTTCGTGATAAGAGACATCTCTGCCTTGCCTTTACCTTCTTTCATGATCCTTTCAGTAGCCTCGCTTGCTCTTTCCAGGTCTTGGGCATCATACCATTCATGGGGTGCTTTCATAGCGGCAATTTCTTCATCGGAATAACCGCTCGAATCCCGAAAAGCACTGTTCCATCGCAAGGCCTTGCCGCTTGAAACATCAAAAACAAAAAATGTATCCATTTGGGCGTTAATTGCTCTGTCTGTAAAGTCCTTCTCCGACTTCAATTGCTCTTCAATACGCTTTCGTCCTGTAATATCGGGAAATGCAGCAAAACCGGCAATGAGTTCACCCTTGTCATTGTAAATAGGCGCCGCATTGACAATCTCCCACTTTTCACTTCCGTCTCTCCTTACGACACGCAGTTCCAGACCACGGGTAAACTTGCCCTTTAGTGCCAGGGCCAGCGGCAGTTCCTCTTTGGGAATAAGATTCCCCTCAGTGTCATAATCTTTCCAGGGCTGATTCATCTCGAAAAGTTTGATGCCCTGTTTGATGCCGGGCTCATCGGCAAAATGGAGGTGCTCTGCACAGGCCGGGTTGTAGGTCAACTCACCGGTCGCTTTTGCAATGGCCATGGGTATGGGTGACTGGTCGATAACGGCCTGAAACAGTGCGTTTGACTCGGCAAGCGCCTTCTTCGCCTCCATAAGCTCAATCAAATATCGCTTCAGTCTGACAGAGGCAAAAGCAATTCCAATAAGCCCCAAAAACCAGATCAAACCGTGTGACAGCGACTGCCCGGCAATGGCCCTTCTCTCATAAGCAAGCATATCCGAAAGAGGTATCGATACGCTTACCCCGCCACGAATATCTCCCACTTTGTAACCCTGGTAGTCATGACATTTCAGGCAATCTTCTTTAACAACCATGGGCTGCATCAATCTTATATATGGCTCACCTTTTATAGCACTGAATTGAAGCACCTCTTTTTCTCCCCTTTCAAATGCCTCCAGGGCTTTCCTCTCCCATTCATCGGGAACATTAGCGGGATTATGCAGCTTAAGGCTCGTAATATGCCCGCTAATACCATACTCTTTCTTAAAAAATTCATTCATCTGCCGCACCATGTAGGCGGGATTCATAAGGGTAAGCTGCTTGCCTGAAGGCGTCCTGATGTCTCGCTCGGGAATATGCTTCAGGTAGGGGTTGGGCGGCGTCTTTTCATCAACAGCGACATAGGCACCTCCATGAGAAGCGCTCCAATACCTGAATGCCTGGTCCTTATTGAAGTTGGCCCTTGCCTCCTTGATTGCCAGTCTCCTCGTATTCTCACGTATATGATCAATGTCCCAGACCAGAAAGGCAAGGAAAAGAACTGTCCAGCCAATGACGATAAACCATGTATACTTCTTTACCTGATTTTCAGGCGCATCTGCATTAAGAGATTTACCTCGATCTATTTTCTCTTTATCTTTATTGTCACTCATTGCGCAAATACCTGATTTGATTTAAAGCTATTATTTTTCACCAGATAGGGGACTCCCGGGCAGACTCACATAAAATATGCTTCCCCCCTCAGGATTATCCTCAACCCATATGCTGCCATGGTGCAGTTCCACAATTCTTTTTGCAATAGCAAGACCAAGGCCCGTACCTTTAATAGCCGTTTTGCCTACCCTCTGAAATCGCTCGAATACTTTCTCCTTCTCCTCGTCAGGAATTCCCTCGCCATAGTTTTTAACGGAAACAAGCCGCTTTCCCTTTTCATAGCCCAGGCTGATTTCGATAGCGCTCTTTTCACTGCCGTATTTAATTGCATTGGATATGAGGTTTAAGAAAACCTCTCTTATCATTTTATTTGCCTCTAAAAGATATTCTTTTCCAGGCTCGAAGCGGACCTCCATTGCCTTTTCTTTCAGATCAAAGTCAAAGTTTTGGATAATCCCCCACAAAAGACCGCTTAATTCAATCATCCCCCGGTCCAGCTCCTCCAAATGCTGCAGCCTGGAATAGGCAGAGGCATTTCCAATCAGTTCTATGATCTTTTGCGACTCACCTCTTACCAATTCCATGATCTCTTTATTTTGTTCATCACTTTCTTTTTCATATAAAAACTCGGAAGCATTCCTTATGGCATTAGCCGGATTCATGAGGTCATGACTCATAATATCGGAAAAGAGGTCTTTGATACGATTTGACTCTTCCAGGTCTGAAGCGTATCTTTTTAATTCATATTCATTCCTTTTGCGGTTGGTAATATCGCGAATGGCAGCGACAAAGACTTTCTCTTCCCTTTTACTTTCCCCCGTCTCTTCAATCCTCAGTTCAAGGGGGAAGACAGTTCCGTCCTTCCTTAACCCTTCAAGCTCGATGCGGCGTCCCAGCACCTTGGCGGCACCGCTCTCCATGTAACGCTTCATCCCCTCAGTGTGATCTTTACGATACTTTTCCGGCATGAGCATTTCCACGTTCTTTTCAATAAGTTCTTCCTCCAGGTAGCCGAAGGTGCGGCAAAGATCTTCGTTGACAATAATGATACGGGAAGCAGCCGTTGCGACAATAATGCCCTCCCCTGCGGCAAGAAAAATGGAGTGAAGCTTCTCTTCGGCCTTTCTGCGCTCTGCAACCTCCCTGGAGAGGTTGTCAATAGAGGTAGTCCTTTCCCGTAAATTGTGAGTCATGTCATTAAAGGAACGGGCAAGGCTTCCCAACTCATCATGGGAACTGACATCCATTTCCACATCAAAGTTCCCCGCCCCTACCCGCCTTGCCATCTCCGCCATGCGCATGACGGGCAGCGCCAATCGCCTCCCTATAAATATGGAGAAGAACCCCATCACGAGAATGAATATAAGCCCTGTAATAATGTCCCGGCGCATCTCTTCCCTGAGAGCAAAAAGCGCCTCATTCATCTCCTGTGACAGGAGAACGTACCACAACTCACCCCTGTTTCCCATAATATGGTCAATAGATTCATATTTACCGCCGAAACCGTATTCAGCCAATCCTGAGGTAATAGAGATGGGAGAATAAGCCACAACCAGAGGGGCTTCTCTGCCTCCATTTATAATGGAACCGGTGCCTCTCTTTTTCATCCTGTCCAGAAGATAAGAGGGCGCCCTGGTACTTAGAGGGGCTTTCCCCTTTTCAAGGACGATGAGTCCCCCTGATCTTGCAATTTTCAGGCTCCCACTCTTACGGCGCTTAAATTTTTCAACCGTCTCCTGTAAAATGTCTTCCATATTGACGTTGCATTTCAGGATCCCTATGATTTCGCCTTTTTTCATGACAGGCACAACGACGCCAAGCACATACCCTTCAACGCTGGTGTCAAAGCTGCGGTCATCAAAAAAAACCCGCCCCTTTCCTTCATTAAAGGCGGCCTTCCACCAGTATTTGTGTGCATGGGCCAGCGTTGTCAGCTTTCCTGTTGTTGCAACGATAGTCCCGTAACGGTTAGTCAGAAAAATCTCACCATACTCTCCGGGATTCCTCGCCATAGTTTCCTTTAAAAAAGCAGCCACCGGCCCCGTCATATAAGACTGGATGAAGGGATGAGCATGGTCTGCCGTTTTCATCCACCTTTCGTTGAGCGCCTTTATCTCCCTTTCCCTTTCATCGGGCCTCATGGCTGCAAAGGCTGAATTACCGAGGTTTAGCGCCTCCTCAATGGCAGGGACACTGGAAAGTGCCTCCACCACCTTTGCCTTGTTTATAAGATCAACATGGACATGGTCCGCCCGTTCTCCTGCCTGACTGCTGAGCTCAGCCCTCAGGCGGTTCATATAGTCCAAGCGTTTATAGCGATAAGAGAGCGATGAAATACCGACAATAAAAAGGGTACCGAATCCGAATACCATCAACGCTATTTTATACTGCAGCTTCATAGATCCTGTTAATTACCTCATATTAGAGGGCCCCTATACTTACGCCTTTTGTACCTTGGGCAGGCTCACATAAAAAATACTCCCGCTCCCGGGGTTATCTTCAACCCATATTTCCCCCTCATGCAGTTCAACAATACGCTTGGCAATGGCAAGGCCAAGTCCTGAGCCTTTGATTCCCTTCATTCCAATGCGCTCAAAGCGTTCAAAAATTCGCACCTTATTTTTATCTGCTATACCGCTGCCATAATCCTTGACAGATACAACCTGCCCCTTCTCTCTCTCTTCAATATGGACTTCTATTCTGCCACCCTTTAGGCTATATTTTACAGCATTGGAAAGAAGGTTCATAAATACGTCTTTTATCATGGCATTGACACAGGCCGGATGGGGCCCTGCAACAGGGTAGTGGAGTGTCAAAGATTTTTCCTTAAGCTCGTATTCAAATTTCTCAATTACCTCACTCAAAATTTCACCTATATCTATTACCCGGCATTCAATTTTCTCTATCATTTCGAGTTTGGAAAATGTGGATGCATTCCCTATCATTTCTATGACGTCAGATGATGAATCCCTGATTAATTCCATAATCTCTCTCTTCCTGCCTGCCTCTTCACTTGCAAGCAACATTTCCACCGAGTTTTTTATAATGCCCACGGGGTTTAATACATCATGACTCATAATATCGGTAAAAAGATCTTTCATCCGGTTTGACTCTTCCAGCATGGTGGCATATTTACTGAGCGCTTCCCGGGCTTTTTTCTGTTCCGTAATGTCTTCCTTGACAGCCACGAAATGGGTTATCACACCTTCCGCGTCTTTAACAGGTGAGATAGAGGCCGATTCCCAATAAATGTCTCCATTCTTCTTCTTGTTGCAAAACTCCCCATGCCACTCACTACCTGAGGTAATGGCGCTCCACAGCTTTCGATATTCCTCAGGTGGGGTCTTGCCCGATTTTAATATGCGGGGATTTTTACCGATAGCTTCTTCAAAGGTATAACCCGTTATCTCTGTAAATTTGGGATTGACGTACTCTATCTTTCCATTTGTATTCGTCACCACAACCGTGGCCGGGCTATGTTCGACGGCACGGGACAAGTTGCGAATCCGGGCTTCGGCTTCCTTGCGGCGTTCACCACTCCTGAAAGCGTCTATTATGTTTGCGCTTGTGACGAGAACAGGACCCAGATATTTTACAAGCGCATCATCATAGCCGCCCGGCCTGTTTGCAATACCCACCATGCCTACCAGCCTGTCTCCGCTTTTTAAGGGAAGCCCTAAAAATTTATCCAGTGGCGGATGGCCGTTGGGAAGACCGCAGCGCCGCCGGTCATTAGCAGGGTCATTGGAAATAACCGGTTCAGCCGTCGTTATAACGGCGCCGAAAAGCGATTTCAGATTATAAAACTCCATACCGCTTGATTTGAATTTTTCATAAAGTTCCCTCGTCTCTTCATTCCAGGAAATATTGGTGATTGCATGGGTTTTAAGGTAGGGACCGCCTTCTTTATCGTTAAAAACCTCACCGATAAAACCGTATTCACTTGCCGTTAGCAAAAGAATATCCTCTAAAAGTTTTTCAAACAAAATATGAGGGTGCGTGTTAGAGATAAACCGTGACTGGGCAATACTTATGCAGTCGAGGAGCTTGTTGCTTTGAGACAGTTTTTCCTCAGCTTTTTTACGTTCCGTTATATCCTGAATGGTCCCTGAGATGATGAGAGGCCTGCCCTTGTCATCGACATCTACCGTTGCCTGTTCGTGGACAATTACCCGCTCCCTGGAATCATGCAATAAAATCCTGTGATCGATGTTAAAGAGACTTTTTTGCCGGAGCGCATTAAAGAATGATTGTTTAACAAACTTTCTGTCGGCAGGATGCACTGTTTTAAGAAAGTTTTTAAGGTTTGCATCAAACTTGCCCGGCACCTGCCCGAGAATACGATAGACCTCATCGGACCAGTACATCCTCTTTTCGGCAAGATTCCACTCCCAGTTGCCGAGATGGGCAATCCTCTGGGCGCTGGAAAGGCGTGTCTCACTTTTCCTTAGCGCCTCTTCAGATTCCCTGTGGCGCATATTTGCTCTTGCAATAAACCAGGCGCCGATAGCTGCAAGAATTAGCAAAATAATATATAAGGTCAGCAGTTGTCGAAACAATTCCTTCGATATCCTGTACAAGAGGGGCGGCGGCACGCGGGACACGATTTTCCAGTAGTAATCTTTAATACCCAATTCAGCAGCGCTGGGAGCAAAAGGCTCAACGGCCCCCGTACTCGACTTTTGGCCTTCCAGAAGCGGATAAATCGTTTCAAAGGTAAAAAGACCGTTGCTATTGCTAAACTGGCCTTTCTCCATTCGTAAAATCTGCTGCCATGCCCCGGGAAAGGCATTATTGATTTTTTTATCTTTTCTTTCTTTAAGCATGAAGCCCCACTCCTCTTCGGCAGAAGTACCGATGAGCCAATAGCCGTCAGAATTAAGGAGCATGGCATTACCAAAGGCTGTGGTAGCTCCGGCCTTCAGGTTATTGATGAGAACGGAACCGAGGTAGTTGAGTATAATAATGCCTCTTTTATTCCCATAGCTGTCAAAAACAGGCGTTCCAAAGCGAATCACGGGCTTAAAAGGAAGCTCTATTTCTCCTTTTTCTATATTAAGATCCAGGGGTGAGACAAAAACTTCGCCTTTTTTCAGGTTTAAAGTATCTATAAAATAATATCGCTTCCCTTTGGATTGAAGTTCCATTTCAGGCACGATTGACGGTTTCCCGGCATTATAATTGACGCGAACGATCTCCATTCCCTTCTCATCAATAAAACGGATCTGGTCATAGAAACCTTTTCTTAAGGACAGAGTTAGGAAATCACCGGCTAAATCTTCAGGTGAGTATTTCTCCCTTGAATCAAGAAGTTCATGAAACTCATGCTGTTCTGAAAGAAAGATGAGATCAGACACGACATGATCGAGATCGGAAACAATCGATTTTACCTGGAGTTTAATATGATTTTTTTCAGTGGTTTCAACCAAAACACGCTCAGAAACGGTCTCGGCAAAATATATCAAACCAAGGATAATACCCACGAGTATTGAGACGGGAAGCCAGATCAGAAGAAATGTCTTTTTCATACCCCTCTCTCCGGGAATAAGGGTTTACAATTGATAATGGAGGAACTGGCAATTACTAATTTTGTTTACATTTTATCATACTTAAGATCGGGAGGAGTCATCTTGAAGGGTTTTCAATTCTACCCAGAAGGTACTCCCCTTTCCCAAAGTACTGGTAACACCCATTGAACCACCCATCAATTCTACAAGGTGGTTTGCAATGGAAACCCCGATCCCCGCACCCTGTATGGCAGGATCAACCCCCTTAAGCTGTGCAAAGGGAGTGAAAACCAATCTTTGATTCTCTTCAGACAGCCCTATACCGGTATCACTGAATGATATTCGCAAACAGCCATTGTCTCTTTTCTCACAGAAAACGGAGATGCTGCCCGACGCCCTATTATATTTGACGGCATTGGATAAGAGGTTTAAGAATATCTCTTTTAACCTTACCTGATCGGCATAGAGTATTTCATTAAAGCAGGCTGAAATTTCGAAAGAAAGGTTGACTCCTTTCTCATGGACAAGAGGACCGATAAGGGCGATGCATTCCTCCAGGGTGGGGCAAATATTGACAGGCCGTGCATAGATGGTCAGTTGACCCGACTCTACCTTAGAAATATCGAGCACATCATTGACGAGATCTGTAAGGTGCCAGCCGGCATATATTATTTCATCGACACAGGATTCATGCCTTTCTTCCAGGCCTTCTTTTTCTCCCTGCATCACCTGGGCAAAACCGAGAATGGAATTTAAGGGCGTTCTCAGTTCATGGCTCATGCGTGAAAGGAAGTCCGATTTGGCTTTACTGGCCGCCTCTGCCTCCTCTTTCGCCTTCTGGAGACTTATTTCAGTTTCTTTCAGTTCCGTTATATCCTGTACCGTCCCCAGAGAACGAAGCCCCTTACCTTCCTTGTCATATTCCGTCTTGCACTGCTCACGGACATATTTGACGGTTCCATCTTTCAGCAGGATACGGTGAATGATATCGTAGTCACTTTTATTTTCGAGAGAAGCCCTGTACTCCTTGTCTACCCTCTCCCTGTCCTCAGGATAAATAAAATCGAGAAATTCATCATAAGTTAAAGCACCGGCCTCTTTCTCTATCCCGAAAATTCTGAAAACTTCATCAGACCAGATCAAGTCATTATTAAGCAGGTTTAATACCCAATGGCCTATGTGTGCAATATGCTGGGCTTCTCGCAGCTTTTTTTCACTTTCTTTCAGCGTATCTTCCGCTTCTTTCCGTTCCAGTTCTCCCGACGCCCTTGCGGCAACAACATGCAAGAGTGTTTCAGCACTCTTTATATTATGCAGAGGTCTGCCATCCATGACGGCAACGTGGCCTATGGACTGCCCCTTTGTTCCCCATAAAGGAACACCAACATAACTTTCAATACCCATAGTCACGAGCATTTCATCTTCGGGAAAGAGTTCCTGAATATTTTCAGGATAAATGCAGGTCTTTCTCCCTACAACTTCTTTACAGGGCGTTCCTTCAAGAGCATATTCGAAATTTTCAACAATTTCACCCCTGGCAAAGAGCGCCACCGTAGCAGCATGCTCATCATCGATGAGCCTTGCAATAAAAGCGTAATCAACACCAAGTGCATGAGCCAGGTATCTGGAAAGGGCTTCAAAGAAATTCTCGCCATTTGTTCTCCATCCCCGCTGGGCAACAAAGGAGAGGGCGTTTTCCGTCTTTTTCCTGTTAGTAATATCATGGGCTATCCCTTCAACGGCAATAACTGCTCCACCCTCATCAAAGATGGGAACTTCTGCAACTTCCAGCACATGGACCGTTCCATTTTTATGATAAATCTCCAGTTCGTAGGGAGGCTGCTGCTCGCCCTTTATGCACAGTTCCGTATAACGTTTCGCATCATCGTTAATAGGATTGTCCGTATAGTACTCCGTATAATGAGTGAAAAACTCTTCCTGCGAATAACCGAGAACAGTCTTAACGGAAGGGCTCAAATAGGTAAAAATGCCTTCCACGTTATGGGAATAAAAGAAATACTCTTCTCTTAAATTTTCAACGAGGCGCCTGAATTTTTCTTCACTCTTTTTAAGGGCCACTTCCGTTATTTTCATATCTTCCATCATACTGAGCAGCGCCCGTCTCGACCTGTCCGATTCATGCAAAAGTTTTTCATTCTCTTTGGAAGTCTTTTGCATTTTTTCAAGGGCACTTTCTCTTTCCAGGCTTTTTTCAAGATCAGCCTGGTACTTAAGATCCGCCTCGATAACGTCTCTAAACTCTTCCAGCAGTTTTTTATAGAGGTCGCTATACTCATTACGCTTATTATCGAGGACACAGATAGTACCGAACATGCTGCCATCAGGATAGTGAAGGGGGAAACCGAGATATGAGATCATACCAACTTTGATATCGGGATTGAACTTCCAGGTTTCATCATGAAGCGCATCGGGAACAAGGAGCGCTTTATTTTCATTCATGACGCTTTCACAATAAAGTCCCCTATCAAGTGGGGCAACTTCACCTTTTTTGTATGGATTACCCTCTGAACGGCTCGTGAAATAAACCATGACGTTATTTTCATCACATTTCATAATAAGTGCAGCAGGTACATTAAATAGCTCTGCAAGCAGATCTACAATCTTCTGCCATTGACTTCCAAAGCTCTCAGGAACAAAAGTGCTATTCATACCCTTCACTCCATTACCTTTACTTGCAAAGAATTCATTGATTCTCTTCCTCTTTAATTCTCATGTAACGGATATCTTTCCCTAACTCTTCCAGCAAGCGATTAACCTCCTCCTTTAACTCCATGATACGCTCCTCACGATCCAGGTTCAAGCCGCTCCATCGGCGAAGCTCATCGAGCTGTTCCTTCATTTTTTTTTCCGATTCCTTCATGGCGCTAATATCCTGAACATTGGCAATCCGGTAGAGAACCTCTCCATCGTCATCTTTAATGGCCGTCACATCCATGAGGACAGGAAAAGTGGAACCGTCCTTTCGTATATGAATCGACTCGAAAGTATAATGACCGAAATCATGGACCTTCTGAATATATCCCGGCAGATCTTTATGGCACGGGGGAGCATAAATATCCAAAAGTGAACGGCCCCTCATTTCCTCCATAGTCCAGCCATGCATTTCGGCAAAGGCCCGGTTCATCATCTCAACCTGATTGCTGTCACCACTCCCGATAGCAATTCCCCACTCGGCATATTTGAAAATCTCTCCCCATTTGATAAGCGCCTTATTGGCACGCTCCCTTTCTCTCAGCTGCCCTTTAAACCTTCTCTGTCCTGTCACGATGGCAATAAGCCCTACTATCCAGATAGCGCCATGGGTTATTAAATCACTGAGCGTTTCCTCCCATTCATGAGCGTAAAGGTCCGAAAGGGGCACGGACACACTGACGCCGCCCCGCACATCACCCACCTTATAGCCCTGGTAGGCATGGCACTTGAGGCAGCCTTCCACCGTTATCATGGGCTGCATAAGTCTGATATAGGGCTTGCCGTCAATTTCCGAAAATTCAAGAACTTCTTTTTCCTCCCTTTCAAAGGCCTTAAGGGCCTTGCGCTCCCATTCGTCAGGCGCATTTTCAGCACGATGGAGATTAAGGCTCGTAATATGCCCCCTTATGCCATAGAGGTCTCTGAACCTTTCATTCATCTCTCTGACCATGTAGGCAGGATTCATAAGGGTGAGCAACTTGCCTGAAGGCGTTCTAATGTCTCGCTCGGGAAGATCTTTAAGGTAGGGGTTGGGCCGTGTTTTTTCAGTAACAGGCACATAGACGCCGCCATGGGAAGCAGCCCAGTAACGAAATGCCTGGTCCTTATCAAAGTTGGCTCTCGCCTCCCTGACTGCAAGGCTTTCCGTATCATGCCTGTGGTCAAGAATATCGAGCGCAAGAAAGCCAAAAATGAAAAGAGTCCAGCATATGCCGAGAAACCAGGCGTAACGCGCAAGTCGCTTCTCGGGAAGTTCCGTCTTCAAGGCCTGGTCTGTAACAGCCATAAGCTGTTTCTTTTCTTCAGTCATCACTATTTTTCCGGCAATTAAAAGCTTCTCTGACTCTCTTCTCCTTTAGGCAAACTCACAGAGAAGATACTCCCGCCTTCCGGATTGTCATCAACCCAAATTCTTCCCCTGTGGAGATCGACGATACGCCTGGCTATGGCCAGACCGAGGCCATAACCCTTGTCCCCTTCCCTGGCTGCCCGCACAAAGCGTTCAAAAATTCTCTCCTTGTCCTTATCGGCTATGCCCGGTCCCCGGTCCTTAAAAGAAACAATCCACGCATCTTTTTTGCTCCTCAACTTTATTTCAATCTTGCTTTTCAAGGGGCCATACTTGATGGCATTTGCCAGCAGGTTGGTAAAAACATCACCCATCATCTTGTTAAGGAAGACAAAGGATTCCTTCCTCCTGCGATAGACAACGGTCATTTTCTTTTTCTCCAACGCCCTCTCAAGTTCTCTCATGCTTTCCTTTAACATTATATCAAGATCCAGACGGGAAAGATCGACCTTGTCCAGGGTTTCCAACCTTGAATATTTAGCGGCATTCTTTATGAGGTGGATAAGTTTGTCGGCATTGAGGCGGATTTCTTCTATTATGTCTATTTTCCCGGCATCAGTCTCTTCCTCCATCAATATCTCGGCAAAGTTCATCACCAGGCTGGCAGGGTTCATAAGATCATGCCGTATGATATCAATAAAAAGATCTTTCAGGCGGTTCGACTCTTCCAGCGCCTGGGCATTATGCCTGATAGCTTCTTCAACCTCCTCGCGCTTAAGCACATTTCTGTAGGCATCAACCATGCTTGTACAGGTAGCCAGAAAAGGTTTGAGGTATTCAATCATGCGCTCATCGTAACCGCCGGACCTGTTTGCAGCGCATACAATGCCCGTCATCTTGCCTTTCAGGGGGAAAGGTATGCCGACAAAAGAATTAAGCGGCGGATGTCCCTTTGGCAGGCCGCCGCTTCTGGGATCATTTTTCGGATCATTGGAAATAACGACCTTACCCGTTTTAATGACGGCGCCAAAGAGGGTATCCATATTTCTAAACTCCATCCCCTCTGATCTGAACCTTTTATACAAGGCCTTCGTTTCATTATTCCATGCTATATTGGTAAGGGCTCTCAGCTTGAGCCGGGGCGCTCCCTCATGGCTATAAAGAAGTTCGGCAATAAATCCGAACTCGCTATCTGTAAGCGGAAGGAAGTCCCTCAGGAGTTCATTAAAAATATCATAAGAATCGGCTTCTGAAATAACGCCTCCCTGGGCGCGATTAATGGCATCGAGCATTTTGTTGCTTTTCAGCAGTTCTTTTTCCACCCTTTTACGGACCGTCACATCCTGGGCCAGACCGGCAACACGAACCACCTTTCCCTCCTTGCCTGTGATGTGAAATCCCTTATCGGCTATCCACCGCAGAGAACCGTCCTTTCTGACTATTCGGTATTCCACATCATAAGCGCCCTTTTTGTGAATAAACTGATTAAAAATCTTGCCGATCCTTTCAACATCATCCTTGTGGATACATTCCATCCAAAGCTTCGGATTTTTGTAAATGTCTTCCTGCCTGTGCCCCCAGATTCTTTCAAACTCGGGGCTTACATATTCAACACGTTCCACATCTTCCACAGACGTCAGCCAGAAAACCTCTTTAATATTTTCAGCCAGTTGGCGAAATTTCTGTTCACTTTCCCTGAGCGCCTTCTCCGCCTGCTTTCGCTCCGTAATATCATGGACAAGCCCCTCATAGGAGACGAGGCGTCCCTTTTTTTCATCGAAATGTAAAACGGGTGTATTCATGATCCATCTGACAGCCCCCGATTTATGAATAATTCGATGTTCGAAGGGCCCGGCTGCTTTACCTGAAAGTAATCGGGAGACCTGCTTTTTCACTGATTCCTTATCATCATTATGGATCATTTGATACCAAAGCATTGGATCTTTTTCGTACTCTTTGGGGCTATAGCCGGTAACGGTAATACAACCCGGCCCATGGCTCGATGAAACAGGTTTTCCCCCTTTAATTTTGACGGAATAAATGTAATCAGTGACCGATCCCAGCAGTTCCCGGTAACGTTTCTCACTTGCCTCAATCTCTTCGGTACGCGCCCTGACCAGGGCTTCAAGATGGTGACGATACTTTTCAAGCTCCTCTTCAGCCTCTCTGCGTTCCGTTATATCCTCGCCGGAACTGAGGCTGCCCGTAATATTTCCTTCCTCATCTCTAAGAAGCGTATTGTGCCAGGAAATAAGACGCTTTTCACCTTTCCTGTTAACGACAGGATTTTCATAATACTCGAGAGCTTTGATCTTGCCCGCCATGATCTCTGCAAAACCTTTTTTCACTTCATCCCTCACATCTTGAGGAACAAAATTATCAAACCAGTTTTTGCCTATAATACTCTTTTCACTGTATCCCAGAAGACGGCTCCCCTTTTTGTTAATGAGCCTTACCTTCTGGTCAGGATCGATAACAACGAGGATAACGCCTGCCACATTGAGATACTGCTGCATCTTGACAGCCGTCGCCTTAAACTTCTCTTCAATGGCCTTTCGCTCGCTAATATCACGAATGATGGATGTAAAAAAGAACGCTCCCTTCACTTCCCACCGGGCTAATGAGAGTTCAACAGGAATTTCACTGCCGTCCTTCTTAAGTCCTGCCAACTCGACAGATTTCCCGATGACCTTTGACGGGCCTTTTTTTGAAAGAACGCGACGCAATCCTTCCCGGTGGGCCTTCCTGTACCTGTGGGGAATAATGAGGGTGGCAGGTTCTCCAACAGCCGCTTTGGCGGAATAACCGAAAACAAGTTCAGCGCCCTTGTTCCAGAAGATAATTTCGCCTTCTGAATTAATGGAAATAATCGCCTCATTTGCCGTCTCTGCAACGGACCGGAAATGTTTTCCACTTCTTTCGAGATTCTCAACATTCCAGCTGTTGCTTAAGGCGATAGCCAGGTGGTCCCCGACCATGGAAAGAATGCGAACATCATTATCATTGAATCCACCGGGCTTGTTTGCAAGCCCCATAAGTCCTTTCGCTTTTCCTCCCACCCTGAGGGGAGCAAAAAGGACATTGCTAATGGCCACATGGCCATGAGGCATAAATTTCATCCACTCACTTTGGGGAAAATTATTATCGTAAACAACTTTATTCCGGTGATAGGATTCAGCCCTGAGGCCCCGCACAGGCATGGGAAGGGAAGGATCGACGGTACAGGGAAGACCGCCTGAATCGAGGAAGAGAACATCATTTTCCTCGCCATTTTCAGAAAGGAGAGCAACATAACCGCCATTTGCGCCGGTCAGTTTTTTACATAAGGAAAAAACGGCCTTTGCCGTATCTTCAAAGCTTTTCTGTTCCATGAAGAGGTCCGTGCATTGAAGCAGCAGGGATATCTCTTCATTACGCCGCCGCAGTTCGGAAGCAATCGCCTCTTTATCCCGGGCTGCCTTTCCGGGAGGGGATGTTTTTTCAAGCCTTTCCAGCCGCTTCCGCAAAGCCTGCACTTCATGAATCAACTCATTCTTTGTCTTGTTCCGGTCCTTCATTTATCAGTGACCTGAAGATTAATGGCAAGCAATAAAGGAATCAAAAAAGTCAGGTTCAAGACAAAGATTGTCTCCTGCGACAAAATTTTTTAACGCACCATGTGGCTATTTTGAACCTTTAGATGCCGATTATAAATTTTCAGAGGCGCCTTTACTTTTTACATCCCCATTATTAAAATCTAAACCATAATAGCGGGCTTGTCCAGCCGGAACTTTAAGAAGACCGCATATGTCTATTTTTCCCTTGAAGTTGATCTTCTTTATGATCTATCGTATAAATTAATGTAAAGCATATTTTCAATAGAGAAGAGCATCTTATTATGTCAATAAGCGGCAGTCTGAAAGTTAAAAAACTGGTCAATCTTCTTAAGGAATTGCGCCGGAAAAAAGCAACAGGCGTTCTCAACATCAAAAGCTACTACGGCATGGGCTCAGTTACCCTCATCGAGGGTAAGGCAGCGATGGCCCACTCTTCAAAAAGCGCCGGAAAAATTGGCCGTAAAGTCGTTGAAAAGGGACTGGTCTCTGAAGTCCAGATCCACCAGGCGCTTAAGTTCCAGAAGGAGAAAGATAAGGGAGCACACCTTGGAGACGTCCTTGTTAACATGGGCTTTATCGACCATATCGATCTTGAAAATCTTATATTGAATCAAATAAAGGAAACCATTTACGGCATGAGTTTCTGGGAAGACGGTTTTTTCAGGTTCGATACGGACATTGATAAATCCGCACCTGCCGATATACTCCTCGATCCCAACATCCTGGCCGATGATGAAGTAGAAAGATTTCTTAAGGAATCACAGACCGGCGCAGATCCCGAAAAAAGTGACAAAAAAAAGGAAAAGGAGTCAATCAAGGGAGAAATTACGCGCAGAATCGAAAATATAAGCGATAAACTCCGCTCCTTTAAGCCAAAACAGATCATTCTTCTTGTAGAAGACGAAATGCTCATGCGGCAGATTATTACGGACAAACTCTCCCAATTCGGTTTTGTAATCGAGTCTGTGCCGACACCGAAAGAAGCCCTGGAAAAATTGGCCGCCTATGAAGAAAGCGGCATCTCTCCCATCGTCATTACGGACCTCGTCATGCCCACCATGAGCGGTAAAGGCATGTTCGGCGGTATGGAACTCCTTGAAAGAATACAGGAAGACTACTCCCACATTCCCGTTATTATGACAACAGCCTATCCCGATCAGGGAACAAAGCAAAAAGCCCTCTTCTGGGGCGTCTATTATTACATTTCAAAGCCCGACAGGGGCAAGGCGGCGCCCCATGAACTTGACGGCCTTTTTAATAACTACATGGAAGAGTTGTCCCTCTCCATCGAGAATATCATCAGACGGAGGGAGGTCTACTTTGAGAAAGATCATCTCGACATTATAAGAAATGACCTGGTAGAAGAACTCTTTTCTACAAAACTTGAACTGAGTGAAGTGGAAAAGACAATGGAAAACAAGGTAGGGGACCTGGGGTTTCTGAAAGAAACAAGCGATATCCTCATTAAAGAGCAAAATGTCAATACCGTATCAAAGAGCATCCTCAACTATGCCTCGAAAGAACTGGACAGGGCCATTATACTGCTTGCAAAAAAGGGTGAATATATCGCCTACAAAGGCATAAGCAAGGCCCCGGCGCCCGGCGCCGGAGAATTTGATAAACGTTTAACCGCTATTTCAATCCCTTCAGGTGAAATTGACATTGTAGAAAAAGTTACTAAAGATAAAAAACCCTATGAAGGACGAGTCGATCCCTCCCTGCTGCCTTTTATTAAAAAAATGGGCAATGAAATTCCGGAAAAAATCATCATTCTTCCAATGATTGTCGAAGGCAAGGTCGTCGGTCTCCTTTATGGTGACACACTCCCCGGCACTCTTCCCTGCAGGAATGTGGACGCCGTCATGATTCTTCTTAACCTGGCTTCGCTGTCACTGGAAATCAGTCACCTGAAAAATGTCCTTTCAAAGATACCGTCAGATTGACGTAAACAGGAATAATCCTGCTCCCCTTTATTGACATATAGAACATTGCAGCGTTATTATTAATCACAAACCATGAAATTTCCAAAAATCATAACCATAGCCTGTGAAAAAGGGGGCGTAGGCAAGACAACAATAGCGACGAACCTCGCCATTTACCTTAAAGCCATGTGGGAAGACCTGCCCGTGACGGTATTCTCTTTCGACAACCACTTTACTATCGACAAGCTGTTTTCTCTGGAAAAAAAGAGGAAGGCTCACTCCATAAGAGACATTTTTAACAAGGCTAATGTAAAGGACCTGGTAGAACTGGGCCAGTACGGGGTGAACTTTATCCCCAGTTCAAGAAACATTGATTACAGGGGCGACACCTATGACGAACTCATCTCCAAATTTTCCGAATCATCGCTGGGAGGTATCGTCATTGTCGATACAAGGCCCGTGCTCGACTATTTTACAAAATCGGCCCTCCTCGCCTCGGACATGGTCATTGTTCCTGTAAAAGACCTGCCATCATTAAACAACCTGAAAGGAATGAGCGACTTTTTCGAGGAAATGGGCGAACACATGCCCGATGTGCGCCTCCTTCCCTCCATTGTGGACGGCATGGTAAAATTCAAGAATGACAGTATCACCATGGACCAGTTCCTGCGGTCCGTTTCCAGAGAGAGAGGTCATCATCTGATGAAAGCCTCTATCGCCAAAAGCCCTAAAGTGGAATCGTTAACGACCAACATTACCTTCGAAGTTTATCCCATTATCAATCATGCCCGAAATACGCAGGCCCATAAAGGCTTTATTGACGTTGCAAAGGAAATAATGGACGCCCTTCATGACAAGAATGAGCCCAAATCGCTTCTCATGTACAGGAAAAAGTACTTCGACAAGGCCACAACATCAAACAAGACGTACCGCCAGATGATGGAAAAGGTGCTTCCCTACTGCCCCATATGCGCTGAAGAGATTTCATCGCGAACACTCTACATGAAGCCGGACATGCTCTATTTCGAATCGGGAACGCTGACGAAAGGGTTTATCGATACAAACTGTTTTTTACAGCACTTTCTGGGTCCCCTTACAAAAAAATCAGACAGCCTGCATAGAATATCACGGAAAATTGACGGCCTCTTCCATAAAGACATGACCCTCTCCGTCACTATCAATAATGGCGCTAACGGAGAGACAGAAAAACGTTTTTCCATCAGCCTTTACGACGAAAGCGGCGAACCGCTGGATCGTGTCAGCGTCTCTTTGGAATGCGCAGCCGGCATAACTCCCATTCTCGAAACCATTATGGAGAAAACACCCGTCGGCCCTTCCCCGTCACTCATCAAACTGGGAGGAAGCCCCATACCGGACGCCATATTTCTAGAAGAAAACTACCATAAATTCCAGGATACAAAGCTCAAAATCCTTTTAGACAGCAACAGCCGGCTATCATCTGCAAAATGAGGCGCTAAACAAAAAATAACGCGATTATCCCCTTCAAGCACGTACTAAGTACTTTGACATATTCGCCCTAAGTGGTATAGTAGATGGATGCAAATCTCAATATTTAGATTATGTCTTTTATTATGGGGTTCTGCCTGTATTATTACAGCAGGAACTATTGTCATGATACAGGTTTCCTATGATCAGGCAAGATCAAACATAGAGACATGGCTAGATGCTTTGTTGGGAATAACGCCTGAGTGGGCTAAAAACCCAAATATAGACCAATATATTACTAACTTTGGTATCGTTTTTATAGCTATCTCTATAATAATTTTCATTATTATATATAAAAAATCTCAAGATAAAACAGAAGTTTTTAAAGATCAATCATTACCTAAAATTGAAATATTATTTGAACAAGGAAAAGAACCTTATTTAGGATATGCTCCTTTAAAAAAAGTTAGGCATGAAATAATGTATGGTGTAGATGGAAGACATGGACAATATACTGGAAGGTTCAAGATTCAAAACCTAGATGAAGCGCAAGGCATTGATAAGGTTCAGGTGCGATTAATCGATGTCACACCTTCTCAAGAGTGGATAAAAAGTCTTCCTCTTCCATTGAGGCTTAAGGATGACAAATTGAGATTGCAGGAGTTTGATATAAACCCAGGTGATGATATTTATATGGAAGTTTTTGATTATTTTTGTCAAGGGCAAACAAGTTGGCCTAAATTAGTATTGTTACATCCGTTAGGAGATAGGCAAATTGAAGCAGAAGAAGGAATACATTATAACGAAAAAGAGCCTATTGTTTTTAAGGTGAAAATATCAAGTCAAAATAGTGGGAAACCTATAATCAAAAAATTCAGATTCGACCCTAGTCAAGATGATGCTAATATGTGGGTTGATATGGGTGACCCTAAAAAGCTTGAACCCAAAAATAAAGAACTTTTAAGATCTATAGTTAGCCTAGTCCTTAAATATGACTTGAGAATCAAGGATTCTAGTTATAAGCCAGCCTCTGTGGAATATTTAAAATCAAAAGTTCAGGATATGGAGGATGAGTTTGAAATCATGCTGACTAAGCCTGAGGTTGCAGAAACATGCAGATTAAAACAATCTATTCTATGCCTTAGAAATAGATATAGCAATATTTTGGGCGTAATGAATACAGTTTCATTTAATGATGAAGAAAAAAGAAAGGCCATGAAGTTTGGTACTCCTGATATAATGAGCTTTGAAGAATATAAAGATTATTTGGCTAACATAAAAGACGAATACGAGCAGGATAGAAACGACCTTTTTGCCTTATGTGATTATAATTATGAAGAATAAAAAACTAACACTTAAACAGGCCCAAAAAGAGGGACGACTGGAAGAATTCATCAAAGAGCATGAGAACGATGAACCAGCCGATAAGAAGAAACTAGAAAAGCTTATTTCTTCGGTTTCTTCGGGTAAGTCGAAATCAACTCAGGAAACATCTGAGAAGGATTAGACCTTGAATTGTAGCGGTATTCAAATTCACTTGAGTACTTGCTTAAGTGTTTTTTAGAAATGTGAATGTGAGTACCCTTGACGCTCTTTTTAAAGTTTGACCAGTAACCTTCAAGGCCGTTAACGTGGACATTGCCCCTTGCATATTCGCCTTGACCGTGATTAACGGTGTTATGGTCATAACCATGCTCACTAAGGTTACTATAAGTAAGTAGTTCATCTGTATGAACGGTAGAGCCTTCTTCTACATTGTCTTTGATAATAGGTTGTAAAGTTACTCTTTTAACGTCTGAAACAACTTTGGTCATAATGTCACCGTTTCTTTGAAGCATACCAAAAAGAACGGTTTTACCATCGGCACCGCGACCACGTTTTCCAGGCTTTTTACCGCCTATATAAGTTTCGTCAATCTCTATTTCACCGGAGAGGGGTTCATCACCATCAACTGAGCCCATGTGCTTGCGGATTTCATGGGCCATTCTCCAAGCGGCTTTATAGGTAATACCTAATTGGCGCTCAAGTTCTTTAGCTGGTACACCATGACGGGAAGTAGAGAAGAGATAAATAGCATAAAACCATAATTGTAAGGGAGTACGAGAGTTTTCAAATAAAGTGCCAGAGCAGGGATAGACATGAGAGCCACAAGACTGACAGGAATAGGCTTTACGATTACTAAGCTTATGAAACTTAGATTCCTTCCCACAGTTCTTGCAGACATGTTTTTTGCCGTACCTAACTTCCATAACGTGATCTAAACAAATATCATCGCTTGGAAATTGTTTGAAGAATTCTCTGATCGTCATTGACTTCATCTTGATACCTCCCTTAGTGTTAAAAAGAGTATATCAAGATATTATACGTGTGTCAAGGGGATAATCACGAAAAATAATCTTAACCACAAAGACACCAGGTGCACAAAGTAAGAGAAGAATAGCTTTTTGGAATCATAAATATGGTTTCATAACACCCTCTTTGAATGCATTATTTTTCCCCGCATATTTAATAAAACCTTTGTGCTTTTTGTGTCTTTGTGGTTAATAACAGACAAGAGAAAAAGAAATGACATCATCAGACCTCCCATCGATCATTACTAGTATTATTTCAGAAAAAGGTAAAATCACCTTCCGCGAATTCATGGAGATGGCCCTCTATGACCCTCTTCACGGCTATTACATGTCCCCTCATAAAAAGATCGGTAAAGCGGGGGATTTTTACACCAGCCCCGATGTTCACAAGGTCTTTGGTACGGTCATTATGAAGCAGCTGGTGGAAATGAGAGACCTTCTTTCCGCAGATATAATATTTCACGTCATAGAAGGGGGCGCCGGAAAGGGAAGCATGTGCTGCCAGATACTTGACGCTGCCAGGGAAAGAGAAAGAGAATTTTACGAGACCTTACATTATCACATTGTTGAAAAAAGTGACGCTCTGGCAGAAGTACAGAAAGAAGGCATTAGAGGAGGAGGGCATGAAGGGAAAGTCTCCTGGCACAAGGACATGGCCTCACTGCTCGATAAGGTGAATACGGCCGCCGTCATCTCCAATGAACTGATAGATGCCTTCCCCATTCACAGGGTCATCTTTGACGGCGGCAAATGGGAGGAAATCTATGTAAGGGCTGAAGATGACAACTTCTCTGAAGTAAGAGGGCCTTTGTCAGCTAATGATCTGGACCGCTATTTGTCTCTCCTTGAAGGCCCCTTCAACGAGGGCTACAAAACAGAAATTAACCTCGATGGCCCCCGATGGATAAATAGCATTGCTAAAAATCTGAAAAAGGGATTTATTCTTACTATCGATTACGGCTACCCGAGGCCCGATTACTATTCCCCCTTAAGGAGGGAGGGGACCCTTCTTTGCTACTACCAACACACAACAAGCGATAATCCTTACATAAGGGTGGGAAAACAGGACATAACAGCCCATGTCGATTTTTCCTCACTGGCAGAAGCGGGAAGGGAAGAAGGGCTGGAAGTTACAGGTTTTTGCGAGCAGTTTCACTTCCTCATGGGACTGGGCGTTTTTGACGAGTTCCAGGCCACCGGAGAAGAAGCCCCTTTCAACACAGAATCATTCCAGGAAAATATGGCCATAAAAAGGCTCCTCATGCCGGACGCCATGGGTGGTACATTCAAGATACTCATTCAACATAAAGGGATTGAAAAACCTGCCCTTAAAGCGTTCAGCTTCAAGGATTTGTCACACCGCTTGAAAAGACAATAAGCTAAAAAAATGATTGGACACAGATTTACACTGATTCATTTATGGTTCTTATTTCTGTTAATAATTGAAAAGAACTGCTACCGCAATAATCGTGACCCCTGGACAAGTTCAGGGTGACCGTTTATTTCTATCGAATATTTTACAATCCCTTTCTGCTGAGCTTGTCCAAGTACACAAACCTTTTGAACAACAACCCGTTAATGACTAGTGTCCCGTGCGGCTATTGGTGTCCTTTAAATTAGGGGGATTTTTCCTCATTTTTCGGAAAAAGTGTACTGATTCCCTGAAAAAATAAATTTTATTATGATCAAATGTAACTATTCAGCCAATTTTGAGTAACCCCTCCCAGCCTCCCCTTAGCCCAAGGGGAGGAGTTTAAATCCCTCATCTTGGGTCAAAATTAGAGCAATTCCTTGTTTTTAACCTCCCCCTTGGGCTAAGGGGGATTGAGGGGGTTACTAATAAAATATGGACACTGAATAGTTATAATCAAATCAACAGACAGAACTAACCAAACGGGACACTAGTCATTTCGAGCGCGCCCGAACAAAGTGACAAGTGCCCTTGGGGTGAAGCGAGAAATCTTGTCGCTTATGCCTATCTGAAAAGATTAAGATTTCTCCCTATGGTCGAAATGACACTTCTTTATCGGCAGGTCTTTTACAAAACAATCATAAATCAATCACTGCAAATCTGTGTCAAAAAAAGGAAGCACTACTTTTCCATGGGAAGCTTCGCCTTCTTCCATGAAGTCATATGCCCTTCAAGATAGAAGATCTTCTTAAAACCGGCCAGGGTGAGTCCGAATTTGGCCACACCTGCCCTGGGGCCGTGCTCACAATAAAGAAGAATGGGCTCTTCCGGTCCCGTCGGTATCCGTTTTTTGAGGTAATAGGCAAGCCAGAAAGGGACGTGAATAGCTTTGGGAATATGCCCTGATTCGTACTCCATCTTTGATCTTACATCAACAATGGCAGGAGCACTGTCAGACTCCATCATGGAAAGAAGTTCTGATTGAGAAATATGTGTCTTTGCCGTGGAACAGCCGGCAAAAAGAAGAGAAAAGCTCATAGCCAGGTGGCCGTATAATCTGAAAAATGATGTTACAGCTTCCTTTTCTTCCATAAGTCCCCCTCTTTATATTTTTCATTCACCGGGAAGGGCAGGACCATCACCCTGCCCCTTGAGACGCCGCTCTTTTGCAATATTGCCGCCAATAATGGCGGCCGGAAGAATAAGTATGAATGCAAGAAGATTATGCCATGTAAAATGGAGGGGAGAAAAAAACAGACTTAAAACAATACGAATGATACCCACCGCCCCGGCGTGAAAAAGCTCCCCTCCCCCGGCAAGCCTGCCGGCAATATAGCCACCCAGCATGGTAAATCCCAGTGCTGCCGCAAAGCTAAATATACGAAAGGGCGTTTCCTTTATGACGGAAAGAAGCATTTTCTCCAGATCGTCTCCTTCATAGCCCTTTCCGGCAATGATTATGGTCGCAAGGATTAAAAGAAGAATCCTGAAAACGTGACTTGCTACAAAGTCGGACAAAAAACCGACGACAATGGCTTTAATATTAATGAGTCTCCTGTTTTTCACTTTACTGCCTTCAAATAAAGAATACTTCTAAATATGAAATGGAATTAATTATTAACTTTCTCTTACAAGTTCAGGTAATCCCGTATCCGGATTAAGGGTTATTTTATTCTTTCCCGCCATAAGGTCAATCAGTTCATGACCGACAAATTCCTTCCTCCAGCCCCTCCCTAAAGGAAGACCCTCTCTCCCGGCAGTTTCTTTATTTGAAATAAAATCGCTCACCTCGGCACGGGAAGCAACGAGAGCCATATCGATATTAGAGGCAAGACACTTACCCTTCATATAAGCAAGGGCCAGATCGACCCTGGCATTTAAACACTCATCAACGCCATTATTTGCGAAGGGCTGAGGGTAGTCATTTTCGTTAATGGAAAGTCCACGCTCTACAGCTTCAATGATAACCCTTCCATAGCGCTTTGCTTCCTTATCATTAAAGCCCTTTATTCCTTTAATATCATTAAAAGACCTTACTTTCCTCCTGGCAAGGGCGACAAGAGCGTCGTCCTTCAGAACATGCCCTCTGGGGCGGTCCTCCATAATAGCTTCTTTTTCTCTCCAAGCAGCCAGCTCTCTCAAAACGGCCAGATCACGCCCTGTAAAACGCCCTGCTCCCTTTAATCGCTGGTATTGGGAAAAGGGATCCTTATCTTCATAAAGAGAGGAATCATTGTACTTTAATAGTTCTTCCTTAACCCACTTCTCCCGGTCATGCGCTTTAACACGGGAAAGTAATTTTTCTCTTGCGCCGGGAAGGTAGCGAACATCTTCAAGGGCATATTTCAACTGGGCTTCAGAAAGCGGCCTTTTAAGCCAGTCCGTTCTCGTCTCCGTTTTATGGAGTGTTATTGAAAAAATATCCCTAATGAGATCTCTCAGGGAAATATTCGAACTGAGCCCGGCAAAGCCTGCAACAAGACGTGTATCAAAAATATTAACCGGATAGCTTCCCGTAGCGCGCCTCAATATGGTCAGGTCTTGCTGGGCATCATGAAGGATTTTAACGACACTGCCATCTGACAGAAGTTCTCCCAGTATACTTAAATCCTTAAAGCGGGGAGCATCAATAAGAAAACATTCGCCTTCCGAAAGGCCGGCCTGTATCAAACCAAGCCTTGGGTAATAAGATCTCTCCCAGACAAATTCCGTATCAATGGCCACACATCCTGACTGTCTGGCATGAGAAACAAAGGCCTTCAATTCTTCAATCGTTGTTATCATAGTCATCCTGTTTCAAAAATTACTTAAAAAGAGCGCATGGTACAGGGATTAACAGATTTTGTCAAAAGGTAACCTGAATGGAGCAACTTCACTGAAAACTGCGAGCCAACAGATTATGCTCCTTTCAACAACGGCACCAGTTCATTTCATCCCTTTTAAAATCTTCTTCAGTGAGCAGCTGATCTGCATTTTGAGACAATTTCTTTCGAAGTATTAGAAAGGTAACGGCGCCGACGGGAATGGCAAAGAACAGCTTTAGCGGCTCCATATAGCCCGGCGAAACGGCGCTTGCACCCAGTATGATCAAAGATAAGGGCGTTACGATGAAAGTTCCTGTGGTCCAATTGAGAGTAAACTGTCCAAACCCTGTAGAAACAAAGAAGAGCCACAACCACTTTTTTTCTGCTATAGGGGTTCTCAGACAAAGAACAATAACAATAAGGATAAAGAGAGGAATTAATATTGCCATTGCCAGAAAAAGATAGTGCACAGGTCCGGCATTATCAAACTTAAAAGCGTTACGGCTAAGCAGGGAATCATTAAAGAGCTCTGCATGAATTCCCGTTAAAAGAATCTTCCCTTCTTTTTTCTTCAACCCTATGTTGGTAATAAGCCACTTGCCGCGAAATGTATATTCATGTTTAAGTGAAACAAGCTCATAATAGTTGTTCTTAAAAACCTGTCTGCCAACGAGTTTGACTTCCAGTATATTGCCCCGGGGAAACTCTTCCGAGAGTAACTTGATATTCGCTTTTAAATCCTGACCTTTAAGCTCATCATCCATATATTGGAACATTTCGTCATATTGATTGCTTCCAAGCAGCTCTATATATCTTTTTACAAGGCGTTTTTCATTTTCCGGGGCAGCCTGTATGAGTAATAACTCCCGGTCACATGCCGTAAGAAAGATGCAGCAAATCATAATAGCTATAATAAAAAATGAATGTCTGAGCATATTTTTTGAATTTTTAATTATACAAAAAGGCTACCTCTTATTAGCGCCCATCGAAAAAGGCGGTAAATATGAAGGACCTGCCAATCCAAAAATTTGCAGCAAGATCGGCGTAAGTATCCCTCCTGTAATCAAAGCCCCACCACAAGGTGCGGCGTATAGGCAAGATGCGGCGTATAGGCGCGGCAACAACCTTCCCGCCTTATGGCGGCAGGATGCAGGGAATGCGCCCGCCGGGGATTAAAACAATTTTATCTTATAGACGGCCCGGATAAAAGAGATAAAAGAAATCATTATTAAAAAAAAGGCCCTCAATAATTGAGGGCCTTTTTCATGCTAAAAAATCCGTTTATCAGCAGTCGAAATAAAGTTCAAACTCCTTCGGACAAGGTGTCATCCTTACAGGGTTAATCTCACTTTCCGTTTTGTAATCTATCCAGGTATCGATAACATCCTGGGTAAAGACGTCACCTTTAAGAAGGAACTCATGGTCTTCCTTAAGTGCCTCAAGTGCCTCTTCAAGTGAACCTGCAGCGGAAGGAATATTGGCCAGTTCTTCAGGGGAAAGACCGTAAATGTTCTTATCGAGCGGCTCACCGGGATCAATCTTGTTTTCGATACCGTCAAGACCTGCCATAAGAAGGGCGGAGAAAGCAAGGTAGCCGTTGCATGACGGATCAGGGAACCTGGCCTCGATTCTTCTTGCCTTTGGCGAATTAACGATAGGAATCCTGATAGAAGCAGAACGGTTCCTGCTTGAATAGGCGAGGTTGATTGGCGCTTCATAACCGGGAACGAGTCTCTTATAAGAGTTAGTGCTCGGATTACAAAGGGCATTAAGCGCTCTTGCATGCTTTAGTATTCCACCGATATAGTAAAGGCCTGCTTCACTGAGACCGGCATACTTGTCACCGGAGAAAAGGTTCTTACCATCTCTCCAGATGGACTGGTGAACATGCATCCCCGTACCGTTATCATTAAAGACAGGCTTTGGCATAAAGGTAACAGTCTTGCCGTTTCTAAAAGCCACATTCTTGATGACATACTTATACCACTTTAGCTGGTCAGCCATCTTGAGAAGTGAGTTGAACTTCATCGAAATCTCACCCTGACCGGCAGTGGCCACTTCATGATGCTGCATTTCTACGGTGAAGCCGAGCTTCTGAAGCTCCATGACCATCTCATTCCTGAGATCATTGAGGGAGTCAGTGGGCATACAAGGGAAATAACCTTCCTTGTGTCTCGGCTTGTATCCGAGGTTTGGAAGTTCTTCCCTGCCTGTATTCCAGATACCTTCAGAAGAATCGATAGAATAAAAACCATGATCAGGGCCCTGAGAGTACCTTACATCGTCAAGGATAAAGAACTCGGGCTCAGGGCCGAAATAAGCCGTATCTCCAATACCTGAAGATTTAAGGTAAGCTTCGGCCTTTCCCGCAATGTTTCTCGGGTCCCTTGAGTAAGGCTCTTTTGTAATAGGATCAAAGATGTTACAGATAAAGCTAAGGGTAGGCTCTTTTACAAAAGGGTCCATCATAGCAGTAGAAGGATCAGGAATAACAAGCATATCACTGGCATGGATGGGCTGCCATCCCCTGATGCTGGAACCGTCAAAACCGAGACCGTCTTCAAAAAGGTCTTCCTCAAGCGCCCCCACAGGGATGCTGAAATGCTGCCACGTTCCAACAAAGTCCATAAATTTCATATCAACCATGGTTGCGCCATGGTCTTTCGCCATTTTTATTGCATTTTTCGGCATTTCCTACTCCTCCTTTAAATAGATGTTTCCTGTTTTAATTTTTTAAACGGCGTCGCTTCCGCGCTCACCCGTCCTTATTCTCACCACTTCATCAATAGGAAGAATAAATATCTTCCCATCACCGATCCTTCCCGTCTTGGCAGTATTCTCAATGGCCTCGACAACCTGTGCGACAATTTCATCAGAAACGATGATTTCAAGCTTTATCTTGGGCAAAAAGTCGACAACGTACTCGGCGCCTCTATAAAGTTCCGTATGTCCTTTCTGCCGTCCAAAACCTTTCACTTCGCTAACGGTAATCCCCTGGATGCCAATTTCATTGAGAGCCTCTTTAACTTCATCAAGTTTAAAAGGTTTTATGATGGCTTCAACCTTTTTCATCCCTTTATTATCCTCCTTTTACCAATGGTTTGAAATGTGGAAAATTACCATAAAGACCGATGCAAGTCCAGACAATTCTAGCCCGTCCTCACCGTCTCTTCGGGGTAGGCATGGATACTGTGTATGGACAGGTCGGCCCCCCTGAATTCGTCATCTTCGTTGAGCCTGATGCCGACAGTCAGATCAAGTGCTTTATAAACGATGATTCCTGCAGCAAGCGCATAGACCGCCGCCAGGGCCGTCCCGAGAAACTGCGATACAAATGAAATCCCCCCCATTCCCCCCAGGGCCTCATATCCGAAAATGCCCGTTGCAATACCGCCCCATGAACCGACGAGGCCATGAAGGGGCCACACACCGAGAACATCGTCTATCTTTAATTTCTCCGTCTCCCAGATAAACCCTCTCACAAAAATCAGGGACCCCATAGCGCCGATAACAAATGCAGCCAGCGGGTGAACAATATCTGAACTGGAGCAAATAGCCACAAGACCGGCCAGCGCTCCGTTATGGACAAAACCGGGATCCCTCTTCGTTGTAAAGAGGGCGGCAAGAACACCGCCGACCATGGACATGAGAGAGTTAACGGCAACAAGTCCCGAAATGCCCGTCAGGTTTTGAGCGCTCATTACATTAAAGCCAAACCAGCCCACAGCGAGAATCCAGCTGCCAAGGGCCAAAAAAGGGATATTGCTTACGGGAATGGGCCTGCTTCTCATCTTTGTATACCTTCCAAGACGGGCACCGAGAAGAACAATGCCTGCCAGCGCAATCCAGCCGCCGACTGAATGAACGACGACAGAGCCTGCAAAATCATGAAAGGGAACTCCCCCAAGGCGTTTTAAACCTCCCTGCAACCATCCGGAGTATTTCCCCCAGACAGACGTTTCAAAGAGAGGGTAGACAATACCTGCAAAGATAGCGCCTGCAAAAAGCTGGGGCCAGAACTTTGCCCTCTCAGCTATGCCCCCCGAAATAATTGCCGGAATACACCCTGCAAAGCATAAGAGGAAAAAGAATTTAACAAGCTGGTAACCCTGGTCAGCACCCAACAGCTCATCTACGGGCCTTATAAAGCAGATGCCGTAGGCCAATGGAAATCCGATTAGAAAATAGACAACAGTCGATAGGGACCAATCCGATAATATTTTAACAAGTCCGTTGACCTGGTTCTTTTTCCTTACCGTACCAACCTCAAGGAAGGCAAAGCCTGCATGCATGGCAAAAACCATGACGGCGCCAAGCATAAGAAAAAGTACATCGCCACTTCTAATTAGAGTTTCCACATTTTTTTCCACGCTTTTACCTGCCTCTCTTTTTTACTCTTTTATCAAGAGCACAGCATAATGAGCAAAAAGCTTGCCAAAAGCATTTTTGACAATATTTGCCCTCCATTAAAGGCTTTACAAAAAAAAGAAGAATTATTTATCTGCATATAATTTATGCAGAAAAAACCACATCTATGGCACAGCAACGACACAAACCAAACAATACTCTTAATAATCAACCAGTTACAAACAATGCTCTTTTTTTATGCAATGCCTGCCAATTAGGCAGACCTAACTTTTTTACTAACAAAATGGATATCTGTGTATTTTTTAGTTGACTCGCGGGGTAAATAAGGGTTACTATTGTCTTGGTTGCAAGGTTTATCCTTGAAACCACGGACCGTCGCTGGTTCCCCCACCACCCCCCAGCGGCGGTCCTTTTTATTTTCTATTCATTTACAAAAAAAAGCCCGGCTAATCAATCGATGAGCCGGGCTTTTTTTTATTCCCTCTTTTATAATTTTGAACAGAGCAGCGTTACTTTTTATTCCCTGTGGCAATACGGGTTCCCCACAGGATCAGTATAAATGCAGCTAAGCTTGTTATAGAAACAGTCTCACCGAGAAGAAGTGAGGCATAGAGAATAGACAGTGCTTTACCGGCGTGGGAAAAGGAGCTCATATAGCTAACATCGAGTTTTGATACAAGCCAGCGTCTGTAATAAAAAAGGAAGATGCCCACAACAGTAACAAGATAGAGATAGGCCCCCACCGACTTCCCTGTTAGCGGGACGGCTAACAGGCTTTCAGCGCTGAGGCAAAAGAAGAGAGCAAAAACAATAACCGAGAGGAAATTGGTCGAAACAAGGAGTTGGCGGGGATTTGCTCCATGAATGAGCGCCTTCTTTTCAAAAACAACCATGGCATTATTAAAGACAACGCTCACCAACATAAGGAAATCACCCGTCAAATGAGAAGAGAGATTGCCCCCGTCAAAACCATTTCTCAGAATAAGCAGGAGAACCATCCCGGCAAGGCTTGTTACGATCCCCGCAACATGATGACTTCTCACATTTTCATGTTCCAGTATAAAGTGAATAAGCACAAGAGAAACAACGGGGGAAATGGTGGAAAGCATAACCGCCCTGTTTGCAGGAATAAGCCAGAGAGCCACATAAAAAAGGATGACTCCCACCGCTTTGCAGGACGCAGCGATTAGGACATATTTTCTCGCCTCCCTGTTAGGGCCGATCAGGCCTTCCCCTCGTGAAATTACCCAGAATGTAAAAACAATCCCGATGAAAGCCATGCGGAGCATACCCAGCGCAAAAGGGGGCCAACCAACGTTAATGGCATACTTTATGGCAATGGGATTGGATGAACCAACGGCGATAAATATGGAAATAAGAAAGAGGCGGTTATTGGTGATAGTCGGCATTAGGCAAGTGAACCCGGAAAATTGATTGGAGAGAGATAAACACAGATGCTTTATAATTGTCAAAGGGAAAAGCGTTTATCTTGCAGAACGGTTCTTGATGGCAAACCGGTTAGGAAATTGCACCACTGTTCCTCCCCCTTCAAGGGGGAGGTCAGGAGGGGGATGGGTTATTTTTTTGATACCATTTCCATGTTAACCCATCCCCAACCCTCTACCCTCAAGCACCCCCTGCGGAGTATAAAGGGCATCGAGACCCTCGAAAGGGAGGGGGTTTGTAAATTTCTGCAAAATCCTAACCGGACACGACTGGATCCAAGGGCTGTTTCCAGGTTTAAAGAAAGCCTATATTAATCAGCAAAAAAACCGGGACGGATATCCCCCTTTTTACAGGAAGAACTTCTCTGTTGATCTGGCTGGAAATATTCTTTGTTTACTATTTAGTGTCCATCCAGAAACTATAATGAATCAAACTATGTTTTCAATTCGGAAAGGAGGGATTTTTTGCAAGGTCAAGGATATTAAGGGTTTCGCCGAGTTGTACTACTGTACATGGCACAAGCAAAACCGAAGATTGACGTAGAGATTGCGAAAAAGCACCCTTGACCGATGAAAACTATTTAAGTTCAGATACAGCTACCATATAGTTTTTGCCGTAATATTTTGCGCATTTGGGACATGTCGTATAGAAAAAAAAGGTTTTTTTTACTTCTTTACCTTTACTTTTGACAAATTTTTCCATTTCTTTTTCCCACTTGGGTGCATTCTTATAGGGCCCCTCAAAAACCTTTGTCAGGAAGTCTCCCGTCATATGCACCATTTCCTCTCCGGGAACATCTTTAGTCACAGAAAAATAATGTTCGCCAGTCCAGGCGGAGGGGTCATAAGATAAAACAATAAACTCATCTTCACGCTTTGCATTTGCTTTTTCAATGGCACTAAATGTTTTAGGAAATACAGAACCCATATTAATGGGAATATGAAAAATACTTCTGGTTTTTGCCTTAAGGAATAATTTTTCTTTAAAGTGAAGATCTTGCTCATCCCATCCAGCCCTTTTGAACCTTGGACAGCAATGGGTCGGATTGTCACTCATATCGTACTTTGGCAGAGCATTTATTTCCATTTCACCTATCTCTATTAAGAAATACCCTTTACTATAAGTGTAGCAAAAGATGCCACTTTGTAAATAGTCCTGCTCATTTCTATAGCTCCCTTTAAAAAAACTTATAAATTACTGGGATACATCCGAATGGCACTAAGTTAAGCACTATTATTATAAAAACGGCACCCTCCAAGCCTCTACTATTAACAGGGCAACTTGAATTGTTGCATCCTCAATATTGTCATTCCCGCATTGTTTTAGCGGGAATCCGGTTTTTAATTGTTATGGATACCCGATAAAAGACTATGGCCATGACACATGTTAATTGCCATTGCCAACTTATTAATACAGGGGCAGGGTATTGATAATGCATGCTAAATACCCTTAACTTAGTGCCATTCGGGATACATCCCTTAAAGAAGTTCTCTTTAAGAACATTAGCTGTTATTCCGTAATGATGAAGTTTGAAATAGATTAGAAAAAACAAGGTCACCCCCCCTCTTGGCAGTGATTATTTATGGCGCCTCTTTTTAGCCAGAGAAGCCTCTGCCTCTGCCATCATCTCTTCGATGGTCTGGGGGTGTTCGGGATCATAGGTAACGATTTCGGCATTGAGGGCAAGCCTGAAGCCGAGAACCCTTTGTGAATTAAATATATGAAGGTTGTCCTTAAGTCTTGCATGAATTGTCGAACTGCTGTCAACAGCCGCCCCTACGGCGAGGCCGGCAAATTCGAGGTTTTCCAGATAGGCGAGGATATCGGCTCCCCGGAAGGAGTGACGAAGAATGGTTGCCGTTTCTCTTAGCACCTTTTCCACACCGATCTGCCCCAGCTTTTCCATACGATCTTCCATTTCATCGATTTCAACAAAAATGAAGAAGCGCTTTTTCTTGTATCTTTCGGCTACTCTCAATTCCTGTTTAGCCATCATCATAAAACCGCGCCTGCTGAAAAGACCGGTAACACCTTCAAGAAGCACCATGTTAAGATTACGCTGTCTCAAGTGGTGGGATTTTATGGAAAGATTAACCGACTTGCTTATAAGCTTTTTATCAAGACTCCCTTTAACAAGGTAATCTTCGGCGCCTATTTTTGACGCTTCCACGCCAAGGTACTCGTCACTTTCATCAACAAGGGCAATAATAGCGAAGGGTTTATTAAGATCAACGGCGGGGGCAATGAGATTTTCCAGGGACTTGAGGCCCGCCAGGGAGAGATTAAAAACAACGAGATCGATGTATTCCCTATGAATGATCAGATCGGCTTCTTCGAAACTCTTTGCCAGGAAAAGCTCGTAATGATTTTCAGGACCTTTCAGGAGGTCCATCATCATCTTTGCATCTTCATCCTTTTCTTCAAGCAAGAGGATACTGAGGTGTGATAAATCACCATGATCTGTTTTATATATTTCCCTTAAATCCACAAGCTCACCTGTTTATTATTTGAAAAACAATCTGCCCCTCTATTGAAAATTACTCCCAAAAAACCGCCATGTCAAGGTAAAGTACCTACCTCTTCTTTTTCATATTTCTCTCAATTTTTTCGATAAGCCGGCTTTTGGTAAACGGTTTATGAAGAGAATCGCAAAAACCATAGCTTTTATAATTTGCCATAACGGCATCGTCCGAATATCCGCTGCACACAATGGCCCTTACCCGGGGATCGATAGCTTTCAGCTTTTTAATGGTCTCCACTCCTCCCATGCCTCCCGGTATGGTTAGATCGGCAACGACAAGATCAAAGGGCGTTCCTTTTTTTAAGGCATTTTTATATGTTTTTATTGCCTTGCTCCCGTCATCAACATGGCTTACCTTAAAGCCCGTTTTCAAAAGGCTCATTTTAAAGGCATTGACAACAATATCCTCATCCTCAAGAAGAAGAATACTTCCACTGCCGGAAATGCTCTTTTGAGGCTGAACCTTTTTAAGCGCTTTTGCCCTCCCGTCAGATGCGGGGAGATAAATATAAAATACCGTCCCCTCGCCTTTTTTTGATTCTACCCCTATATGCCCCTTATGCCTTTTGATAATCGTATAGGAAGTGGCAAGACCGAGACCGCTCCCAATCCCTTTTGTCGTAAAGTAGGGATCGAATATGCGGGACAGATTCTCTTCGGCGATCCCCTCCCCCCGGTCTTTAATCGCTATCATTATGTAGCGTCCCTCAGGCAGAGGCAATATGGAATGAGAGGATATTTTTACATTTTTCGCCGACAGATTTATCTCCCCGCCATGCGGCATGGCCTGTTTGGCATTGATAAGGATATTATTCAATACCTGGCTGATTTGTCCTGCATCTATTTTTGCATTCCTCAGATCATGAGCAATATGAGTTCGCCTTCTTACATTAGAACCTCTTAAAGTAAAGGAAACCGTTTCCCTTAACAAATCGCTTACAGAAGCAAGCTTGATAATGGGCGCTCCGCCTTTGGAAAAGGTAAGCAACTGCCTGGCGAGATCGATGGCCCTCATGGCTGATGATTCAGCATAGATGATAGACTGTAAAATATCCTCATCACCAGGAATGTCCTCATTGAGATATTCCTTGAGGACTTCTATATTAGCGAGCACACCGGTAAGAATGTTGTTAAAATCATGGGCAATCCCTCCTGCCAGCAACCCAAGCGACTCCAGTCGCCCTGCCTTCAAGAGTTCCTCCTCTATACGTTTTTTTTCTGTAATATCCGTATGGGAACCTGCAAAACGGGTCGCCTTTCCATGGTCATCTCTTACACTGGCGCCTCTGGCCAATACCCAGCGGTAAGCTCCATCTTTATGGCGCAGCCTGTATTCCGTTTCATAAAAAGGGGTTTCCCCTTTAAAATGGGCTTCAATATCACCCATAACCCGATCATAATCATCACGATGAATACGGTTTTCCCAGGCTTCCATAATATTAGGAATTTCCCCCTCGTCATAACCTATTATCGCTTTCCAGCGTGGAGAATAATAAACTTCATTCGTCTCCAGGTTCCTGTCCCAAAGACCGTCATTGGAACCTTCCATAGCCAGGGCATAACGCTCTTCACTCACTTTCAGAGCTTCTTCAATTCTCAACCGGGAGATTGCGCTGCCGATTTGCGAAGCAATCGTTTCGAGGGCGATGCGACTATGTTCAGGAACAGTCTCCAGAGTGCGGGATGATATGATAAGACAGGCAATGACCCTTTTCTTATGCACCACGGGAAGAATGGCTATCGCTTTAAGTCCTTCATTGAAGCGCACATCATCCCGGGCTATTCCAAGGTCATTATACCTTGCATATATTGCCTTACCTTCCATCACCAGATGTGCCTTTCCGGAATCGGCATCGTAATGGGAGACCTTCTCTATAAAGGCAGATGAAAGCCCCTTCTTAACTCTCAGGTTAAGCACGCCCGTTGCCAGGTCCACGAGATAGACCCCTCCCGAATCCATCCCCGCAATTTCCAGCGCAAACTCAAGACAAAGACGCAAGCCTTCTTCCAGGCTTCCCGTTGCACTCAGATAAAAAGCAAGTTTACGCTGGGCAAGGATCAAATTTTCCGCCTTCTTTATGTCCGTAATATCCAGCAGCGTTCCAACCATATTTACAGGTTCACCACTCTCGTTTCTGAAAACTTCACCCTGGGCCAGAACGCTCCTCTCGGACCTGTCCTTTCTCAGGATCCTGAATTCCGTTTTATAGTTTTTTTTACCTTCCAGGGTATTAGTTATATCTTTAAGAACTCTCTCCCGATCCTCTTCATGCAAGGCGCTTAAGAAAAAATCATAGGTAGGATCTATCTCTCCCGGCTCATAACCGAATATGCGGAATTGTTCATCGGACCACACTTCCGTACCCATTTTAATATTCCAGTCCCAGCTGCCAAGGTGGCTTATTTTCTGTGCCTTTTTCAGGTTTTGCTCACTTTCCTTGAGCGCTTTTTCCGCCTTCTCACGGTCTGCAATATCTTTTTCAAGATGATTGAGAAGCACAAGGTTGCCAAGGGCAGCCGTAATACGTTCGCCTATATCGGCAAACAATTTTTTTTCATCTGAACTCCACTGCCGCTCATGGGAACATTGATGCATGCCGAGAATCCAGGCTTTGTCTCTCGCCGGCTTTAATGTCATGGCCATATGGGACCTGACATGAAACCGGCTGGAATCCTTTTCAGAAAAGTGGTGTATAAGAGGCCCTTTTTTACTGATAAGCTTCCTCATGAGCGAAGCCGTCGGCGCATTCATGGGACCCTCCATACCGGCTGCCAGGGCGCCCGGATATTCAGGATTTGTCGCTTCTACGGGAACCTTGAATGTAGACGCATCAGGATCACAGGGATACATGAGAAATACCCGGTCTGACCGGAAAATATGGAGCATTTCCCGGGCGGCCTTTTGCAAGGTATCATAAATATCTGTTGAGCCGGATAGCGCCTTATTCACCCGGTTAAGGCTTTCAAAATATTTCTTGCGCTCTTTAATTTCCGTCTCTGCCCGCTTGCGACCGGTAATATCCAGGGTTTGAGAAAGGAGGTGCAACGGCTCGCCCTTATCATTTCGAAGCAGTGATATGGTAACCGATACCCATATGGTCCGACCATCTTTACGAAGATATCTTTTCTCAACAGTGGTCCTGTCTATTTCTCCCGACAGCAGTCTTTCCAGATACTGTGCTCCCGAATGAAGATCATCAGCATGGCTGATATCATGGAAGGTTTTAGACTGCAGTTCTTTTTCCGAATAACCGAGCATCCTGCAAAAGGACCGGTTAACCTTGATGAACTGCCCAACGGGACTGATGAGCGACATGCCCATAGCTGAATCGGTAAAAGCCCTTCTAAATTTTTCTTCACTCTCTCTAAGAGCCTCTTCAGCTTTTTTCCGCTTCGTCACATCACGGGCGATCCCTTCAACAGCCCTGATTTTGCCATGCTTGCAAAATACAGGGAGATCATTAATCTCCAGGATACAAACGGCGCCGTCTTTTCGAAACATTTCCACCTCGAAGGGAGGCGGCTTTTCTCCTTTAAGACTCAGGTCGGCATATCCGGAGATATCCCTGTTAATAGGATTTTCAGTAAAACACTCTTTAATAGAGTCTATAAACTCTTCCTGTGAATAACCGAGAATTTTTTTTACGGATGGACTGACGTAGGTAAACTCTTTATCGGCATTATAGGAATAAAAGATATGATCATTGCCAAGCCCCTCAATGAGCCGATAGTACCTCTCCTCCTTATCTTCGAGAAGAATACGTTTTTCCTCCAGTTCCTTCACTTTTTTTATGAGCCTTTTTGTAAGACTTTCATTATGCATATGCCCCGGCTTTATCCCCTCTCCGTCAGGATGGCCGGGGGCATGAATCCGCTCATTTTTGCATTCGTCAATTAGCCTGCCGATAGTCTCTATAAACTCGTCAGTCTCTGTCGATTTAACAATGAAGGCTGAAGCGCCAAGAGCAAGGGCAAGGTTTTCATCTTCAGGGTCTGTAAAGGTTGAAGAATAAAATATAAAGAGGATCTCCCTGAGACGCTCATCGGTTTTAATGGCCCGACAGAGTTCAAAACCATCCATGACGGGCATGAGAATATCGGATACAATTATGTCAGGCATTGACTGACGCGCCTTTTCAAGCGCTTCACCGCCGTGGGAAGCTAAATCGACACTATAGCCTGCCGAATTGAGGATACTCTCCTGTAAAGTCCGGAAATACTCGCTGTCATCGACAATGAGAATTTTCATCACACCTTCTTATAAAAAGTTAAGAATAAACGGAAGAAACAACTTTAAGGCCCTTAATATGGAAGGGACTAAAAAAACAGAATGTCGCTATCAGCACGCTGCTTAAGAGTGGTTTAAGGGCAGTGGAAGAAGTCCCCTGTTTTCGATACCTCACAACACCAAGCCACCCCAACAAAGCTAATTGCCGTGATCATATCGAATATGTACCTAAGAGACAAGTCAAATTTGACATAACTGGAAAAAATCACCTCCGGCATTGCTGTAGTGAAAATGCCGGGCCGGCTTTTCTTTTTTGTCTCTCCTTGATAAATGAGAGTGTTAAAGGTCAAGCCCCCTTCCTCTGCCTTTCAACCGCTTTCCGCAACTCCCTCACCTCATCTGCCGAAAGCTCGGCCTTTTCAGCAAGTGCTTTAATCTCCTTTGCCATCTCCCTGACAAGAGCGGCATCGTCCTGAGCCTCCTCTTTTTCGGTGGCTCTGTAAAAGGCGATAAGTTTTGCCTGCTCCCGGGCAACGGCCCTGCATATTTCCCTGGCCATCTCCGCTACGCCGTCCACATTGTCACCCTTATTTACCGCAGGTGGGGGATCGGCTTCAGCTCCACTGTCTGCCTCATCGTCGGCCAAAGCCGCATTTTTTTCCTTTAATTCAGTGGCGCCCCCCTTTGAGGTATAACGGTCGATGTAAACCAGCGCCGCAATAGCAAGGAGTGTCATAACAATAAAAACAACCGATATTTTGACAATAAGCCCCGTCATATGCTTCTTCATTTGTGACGTTCTTTTCTCGACAGCCTTGTCAATGTCATCTATATACTTTCCCGTACCGACGATCCAGCCGAGCGGTTTATAGAGGCGTACGTAAGAGAGCTTGGGCTTGTCTCTCACGAGCCCCCTTTCCGTCGGCTTATCGGCACGGTAGGAAAGGAAGGCATCTCCACGCTCCTTGCAAATACGCACTGCTGCCACGAAACGGTTCTCCTTTGTCCCCTCTATGGTGTTGAAACGCTCGCTGTCAAGCGGCTTATTGTTGCGGCCCGGATCTACGGGATGCATGATCATCGTCGGGAAGGGCTCCCCCATGTCGGTAATCCAGAAATAACCGACGCCGTTGTCATACCTGATGGCCCTCATATCGTCCTTTATCTTGGCTTTCATATCGGCCATCGCTTCATCCACATACTTTCCCGTCCCCAGTACCCAGTTCCACTTCTTAAAAAGCCTCACATAGGATATCTTGGGGACGTCCGTAACAAGGCCGTCCGACGTTGGTTTGGGCCAGACGTAATCAATGAATCCATCTCCCTTTTTAAGGCTTACGTCACGGGCGGCAACGAAGAGATTTTCGTTTTTACCCATTGCGCAGTTGTATTTTTCATCGTCCAGTACCTTTCCGTTAAGGGAAGGCATGGTTGGATGCATCACCATTCGCGGAAAAGGAGTTGCCGTATCGTTGATCCATACATACCCTGTACCACTATCGAAGCGAATCTCCTCACCTATCTCCTCTTTTGCCAGTTTCTTCGCCCTTTCCAGGGAAAGTTCTCCTTTTTCGTAGCGTTTCATATAGCTTTTAAGGTGTCCCTCGGCAATATCTACAATGCTCTTTAACTGGCGGCCGTAGACCTTTTCGATATATTGGCGGTCCATGGCCTGCCTGTAATTTGAATCTATCATGGAAATAACCATATCCACATGGTTTTTGAGGTCGCTTTTGACCTTGTGCATGGCCTCTTCCCGGTACTCGACTATCTCCTTGTCCCCGTCCGATTTTATATTGACTATTACCGTCATGAGCAGCACCAGCTGGCAAACAACGAGAATAAAGATGGCTGCAAGACCGAATTTAAACATATTTGTCATATCAATAAATCTCCTTTCCCGTCAGTCCGGACTGTAGAAGGTCCATAGTGTTAATAAAAACTGGACACCCATTATGCAGGGCCAATAGATTAATCTGGGAATAAGGTTATCCCTGTAGCTTACGATGATATAGCCCGATTTCATCTTCGACATAAAAGCATTTACCGCAACGAGGGGAATGCAGAGATAGATAAAAAAGTAAAAGAATTCGGCGTAGGTGATCTCCGGCGTACCGTAAGCGCCCCTTAGTTTCAGATGGGCAAGGAGGGCACCGAAAAAGAGCCCCGAAAAGGAACCGATGAGCCCCATCAGTTTAAAATCGACGAGCGTACTCTGATCGGGAATTCCCGTTATAATAAGGAGAAGCGCAAAGAGTATGGTATAGAGGAACATAATCGGAAAAAGGCTCGATATAAAGGGATCGAGAAACATCCTCTGGGTAACGAGGCTGAAGTTGAGCTCCGGCATCCGCCCTGCCGGGTCCCTTCCCGCAACACCCTCCCGGCTATGCCCCCCCGAAAGATCATAACTGAAAAAGCTGCTCTTTTTTGACCATCCCGGCAGAACCAGCCCTTCCCTTATGCCTGGAAGCGACTCGGGGCTAATAATGGAGTAGTATTCCAGGTCCGGCACACACATAACGGGCAACCTGCGCTCAACAGCCTGGATCCTTATGGAAATACTTTTACTGTCAAAAGGGTAGAGACGGTATTTGAAACGCTGGCGCAATGTGGTTTCAAAATACCACTCCACCACCTTTTCACCCTCCTCTTCAGAACGGTATACTTCCCGGAGCTTGAGGCTCGTTGCATCGGGAAAAAGAACCCCCTCTTTGACAATCTTTTTTATTTTCGCATTATATCTCTGCCATACACGGCCCGTTGCCTTAATGTTGACTCCGCCCGTAAAGTCGAGCGTAAAGACCTCTATCCCCGTAGGAATGTTGAGCACCTTGTCGGGATTCCAGTATGTAGCAACCCTGTCCGAGTTAATGATTCTGTCTATCCCTTCTTCATCTACAACGATTGTCTCTCTCTGATTTCCCGTCTGAGGCGCAGTGAGGGCAAGAGACCAAATAAAGGAGATTCCCGCCAGTATGGCAAGGCATGACGAGATAGAAACGGCCCACATGCGCCCCTTCCCCCCCTTGTATATTCCAAAGAGGAGGCAAAAGAACAGTATCATAGTGAAAACGGCCAGGAAACATATGGGGAAGAGACGCTGCCGCAGGTCCTGCATATTCCCGAGAAGTTCATCACGGATCAATACCGTTCCCAATGCCCACCCCGTCGCCGGAATAGGCGAAAAGGCAATCCATGAACTCTGGCCTGTAATCTCGTTCCTGAAGGGGATAAGCCCCTTATCGCCCCGAAGGGCCTTCTCCGCCATTTTGCCGAATTCCCTGGTATCCATCTCACCTGCAATATCGAAGATGCTCTTGCCGGAGTTCACATAATCTTTGACGGGGTGATAAAGAAAGGTCCCGCTGCCTGATATTACAAAGCTGTACCCCAGCCGTCCCAGATCGAGTGAGTCTGTATAACGCTTCAGGTCTGCAAGGTCATATTCGATGAACACCTCACCGGTGATAATGCCCTCCTGCCCGGCAGCACTGGAGTGACTTATGGGTGAATTGAAGATGCGCATATGCTTTCCCGCTTCTTCCTTATTCCCCTTGCGCTGAAGATAAAAAGGTGAGTTCTTAAGAAATTTTTCGTCATGGAGATAGGGGACAAAAGCAGCGCCCATAGCCTCGATCATATCGTTATTATCGAGGATAGCTCTGAAACGCTTAACGATACCTCCCCTGGAGAGTTCGCCCGAAGCCAGACTGCGGGCAACATGGGCCGTTAAAGGTTTAATAGCCGATAAGTCCTTATTGATATTGCCGGCAGCTTTAGAGGCCTCGCTCATCGTTTTTTCACGGGCCTCTTCCTCTATACCGGCTTTTATGTATAAATATTGCCCCGTTAAAAAGGCCGTTACTGAAAAGGAAAGAATGAAAAAGGCGAGTAGAACATTGCGAATTTTAGAAGCGTCATAAGACAGGATCGTTTCGGAATCTTTCATTAACCCCAACATTAAAATGCAGAAAAGCCTGAAAACATGAATCATATCATTCATATATGCGGAGTCAAGATTTTTTTGGTTCTTAAAGGGATAAATGGAAAGGCGATGAGGTGTGTGTTTTTTAGACGTAGCAGAGAAAGTTGATGGGAAATACAAGCCAGGGCTTATAGGCGGGCTTTTCGGGGACAAAAGGAGCCTTCTAAGCCCGTTTTCGGACCTATATTTCAAACTTTTTCTTTTACTTTCAGTTAATTAGTTATGTCCAACCTCATTATGGCATTATGCATCCGAATTTCACTAACTTCTTCGTCACTACAGTTCTTTTCACTCTTTTATGGATCCCATTAATACACATCATTACTCACACCCATCTACCGGAACTTTATGCTCCAGTAATGTTTCGGCAACAAATGGTGTTTGCTTACTTTCCGGCTTAACCGTTACTACGGTCGCATCTGCTGGAGCTTGAAAATCACCCCAGGCGTTCAAGCGCCACAGGTTAGGAGCGAGTTTCCCACCAAATTCTTTATCCATACAATAGGGATTCGTATCACCATGCAGTAAAAGGACAGGCTTACGAGGTTTGTTCCGCTCTCCAAAATCTCGGGAATTGAGCCTTAGATTATCACGAAAGCTCTGGAAGGCATCACAATGCATGTGATTAGTCGCTGTACAAGGGCCAGCTGCATCGGGAGACGTCACATCGGCCTGAGTCACAATAACCATTGCCTTAGCACCTGCCTTCAAAGCAGCGTCAAAGGATTCTTCCATCCAGACCCGGTTTGCGTGATCCCGCGCATCAACCATTGAAAGGGCCGCTTCAACATCATCTTTCAAAATCTCTATGCGGCCATTGTTGGTTGAAACAAGATGTACCGTCATAAAAAACACTCCATCTTTCATCCAACGGGCATTTTCAGGGAAATTGGGTTGACGCGCATAGAGCCAGCTTTCAGGAAGATCCAGGGGTTTTCTAAAAAACAATTGTCGCAAAAAATCAAGTTTGCCAAGCTCTGAAACAGGGTGCTTCAAAAAAGCACGGTCACAATCAGTCCACTCGTTATCACCGGGTGTATAAAAAACCCGTCCCGGCAGCAGACTGTAAACATCATTTCTTCGCTCCGTCAAGAGCTCTTCCGTACAAGCTTCCTCTCCACTTTTTAAATCACCATAATGAACCACAAAAGGAGGTCTGGCCACTTTGATTGCTTTTGAAATAACTTTTTTAATTCGTTCGTTTTCTTTTTCAGAATAAGGGGTATCTCCAATAGCAATAAAACTCATCTCACTTTGGCTTTTTGCCACTGCCGGTATGTTTACAATTATCAACATGGCCGCACATAAAATAAGTTTGAATAATCGATTTTCTATTTTTGCATGAATAATTTTAATCATTTGTTTCCTCCATTTTTCATCACTTCTCAACTACAGCAGAATGGGGATAGGTCTTGGCGGGTCGTTGCCCAAAGCAAAAGAGACCCTCAGACAGGCTCAGGGTGACCGGTTTTTTCTATCAAATATAACAACAATCCTGTCGTGCTGAGCCCGTCGAAGCACTTATCCGATTTGGGCAACAGCCCGTCAAGAAATGCCCCTATTACCTTGTATAAAGTTTTCTTCACTTCTTCGCCAAAATGACGCATTCACCCTATTGCAATATTACGTATTAAAAAAAATAATATTTTCAATACATTTCCAGCAAATAACATACGAATTTTCATATCATCCGGAAACTGCATAACACCGGACTTCTCTTATCCGATTAAGGCACAAAAAAGCCCGCAACCTGTATCAATCAGGTGCGGGCTTTTAATAGCAGTTAAGTTTTTTTTGGTTCCCCATTTCCTTATCCCCCGAATACATCCTCGACTCTTTTATCAAACCTTTTAGTCGTATGCAAGAAAAAAATAATTAATGAAATGTTTCACGCAAAGACGTTTATGCCCTATTATAAGAACTTTTGTACAGTTACTCGAGATGCTTGCCTCAAACAAAGAGCTTTCAAAGAAACGGGATGATCTTGAGCAAAAGGTATCGAGCCATGATCAGGCGATAACAGGGCTTATACATGCCATATATGGAATTAGCAAAGCCGGATATTAAGGATAAGAGGCAGATAGTTAAAACTGAAGGATGACTGAACAGGGAAAGTGTCCTGAATTTTTCCTGTAGGGGGAGGTTTGAAGCCTTCCCCTATTTTTTTAGATTTTACTTAGAAGCTTCATTTTTCCCCTGAAAAGGGGCTTCTAAGGGTAAAAAAGAGGTGGTTCTTGAGGTTTTATGCTATTAAGTCATGCACTTAACCTGGTCTGACGCCAAGCACGCAAGCACGGCCAAACGTAGTTAGGCCCGACCTCATTATGAGGGGGTTACTTATTGTTTCTAAAATAGTAGTCAAAAGCATCTGCCAACTCTGACAAAAACTGAGCCCCTTCAAAATGTTTAGAATCTCTTCCATGAAATTCAATAAATCCTACCTTTGTCTCAATATCATATTCACCCAGAGCTTCGTCAAGAAATAGGAAGCCTATACTTCCAAAAGTCTCATGTTCTTCTTCATTGTACCCATCTAGAAATAGAACAATACCTACCTTCTCTCCATCCTTATACATCTTGTAATGAACATCTTTTACGGCTATAGATTTCCCACCATAGCTTATATCATTAAGAGGGCTTCGCCTTGGGCGGTACTTAACGAATTCCCACCTTTTTAAATTTGGCGCTGTAGAAAATAGTGACTCTACAGAGGGAAACGCATTTTTTATTCCACCTGCTGTAATCACAAACTCACGTTTACCATTTTCTTTGACTGGACCGAATTCAAAGGTTAGATCTGGATTGACATTTTTCATTTCATGAGAAAGTTTGTCAAAAATTGCTTCACGTTCTCGCTCGAAATGAAAAAGCCTTTCTTCATTATTCTCGAACCACTCCCAAAACTTTTGTTCCGGTGAGCCACCAAAAGCATTTGAGAAAGAAAATATTGCCATGATTATTATTCCCGCCTTTAGTTTATTCATAAAACTAATCAGTTTCTATTTTTTGTTTTAACTCAGTCAAAAACTTCCAAAAATCACCAGTATCAAATGCCACAACCCAGCCTGCCTCAATGAACATATCAACGCCATTAGATTTTGGTACTGTTACAAGCAAGTTAACTTTTGCTAATTTAACAGAAAAATCCCCTAATATGTGGCCTCGTGAATATTTACTAGTTTCACCACCTTGCGATTTTTTAATAAACCCATATTTAGATAATATTTTTTCCAACTCTTCCATGGGATTATTAGCATTTGAAACTGAAGAGGGAAGAGTAACCCAGGTTCTATATTTTGGTAATAATGAAATAACAGGTTTTTTGGTGCCTATATTTCTATGTGGTAGTACTTTGTAGAGAATAGTAATTCCTGAAACAGCTGCAACTACAAATATTATTAAATTAATATCCATCTCATTTCCTATTGAACATCTTCGGAAAAATACCGCAAGAAGTTCTTAAGTAAAGTCAAGAGGAAAACGGAGATTTCCAGAGGATACAGCACCTAATTCCAGTTATTAAGTAATGTGTCCCCAGAACTTATTAGGGAATCTTTCATTAACCCCCACCATTAAAATGCAGAAAAGCCTAAAATTTAAATCATATCATTCATATATGCGGAGTCAAGATTTTTTTGGTTCTTAATAGAACAAAGGGAAAGGCACTGGAGAAATTCGCAGAGGCCATCGGAAAAAAACTCCACCTGGAAGTGACATAGTTAATATATGTTCTTTTCAAACTCGATTTTTTTTCACAGTGGAGCGAGGGAAGCCGAAGGCCAAGTTTAGTAACTTAGAAATTTATTTCGTTAAGGCACTTACACCCCTCAAGGGGGTACTGTAAAGAGTCCGGCTTGTCCGTGTCGGGCGACCTTTCTTTTGCATACGTTATCTTTTACCCTCAAGGGGCATAAAGGCCGTCAAAGAAAAGTATGAACCTTTTTAAATTAAGGTCCCCCTCTCCTTATCCAAAAGCGCTTCAGAAATCTGCATTGACGTATCTTCCAATAAACTGATAAGGAATATCAAACCTTCCCTGCTTCGTCTGCTAAAAGTAAGCGCCCCCGAACTGTAGGCCTGAAAATCCCTCAAAAAACCCAAAATAAAACTAACCCTCTGCAAGGCATCGATAGGATCATCCTCTTCATTTAAAAGTGGATTTATTCTCTTCATTGTCACCCCTCCCTTAAGTATTTAGCTGTCAGCTTTTAGTTTAATCGTCATTGAAGTTATCTTTTAGCCCTTCCCACGCGCCCGAACGCAGTGACAAAGTACTCTTGGGGTGAAGCGATCCCAAAAAATCTTTTGTCCTTCCTCTGCGCCTCTGCGTGAAACAAATCATTTTATCTTTAACCTCTCCATGAAATCCACGTAAATCCGTGCCCCATTATCCCTTTGCCCTTCCCGCGCGGCGGCCCAGATTTTTTTCTTTTCCTTCGTGAACCTTCGTGCCCGACCTGGATAAATATGTCTTTCTTTCCAGGGAATTAGCAAAGCCGGATATTAAGGATAATATGCAGATAGTTAAAACTGAAGGATGGTTGAACAGGGAAAGTATCCTGAATTTTTACATGTAGGGAAAGGTTTGAAGCCTTCCCTTATTTTTTTGGATTTTCCTTAGAAGCTTCATTTTTCCCCTGAAAAAAATAAGGGGGGGGGTAGAAAAGAGGTGTTTTTGAAGTTTTATACTTTTAAATCAAAAAGTTAAATTGGTCTAACCCCAAGAACGGCAAGCCTTTTGGATCAATGCCGAAAAACACAGCCGGACTCCCCACGTTTTGAAATTCACAGGCATAAAAAAAACCGCCAAACAGTCTGTTTGGCGGGCAAGTGTTTAAATCAGCTTAACCGTTACAGGCCTATGGAGAAATCACTTCAATGGTTGTTATTGAGGCCAGGGCGTTGTTCGTCTCGTCGCTCTCAGGCTGAGCGTCACTGTAGTAGTCCGCTATAACGCCCACATAGTAGGTTCCCGGCACAAGATCAGTTGGAATGGTGACCACCGAATCAACTGCGCTCTCTGCACCGGCGGCAATACCTCTATACCAGCTAGCGATCAGCCGGTCGGCAGTGGTGATAACCGCATCCGTCGACAGGTAGGCGCCGTTAAAGAAATAGTGCGATGTTGTTGACGTTCCCTGATTCGCTATGGTGCTGCTCACCGTCATCTGCTCCCCGATGTTGATCGTAGTTACCGACGGTACAACCGATGTGGGCACAAGGTCTACATTGCGGATCACTTCGATGGTTGCTGTCGAAGCCAGGGCATTGTTCGTCTCGTCAATCTCAGGCTGACTGTCGGAGTAGTCCGCTATGACGCCCACATAGTAGGTTCCCGGTGCAAGATTGATGGGAATGGTTACCACCCTATCAACTGTGCTCTCGGCACCGGCTGCAAGACTCAAGTTATACAGAGACATAACCATCTGGTCTACAACGGTGATAACCGCATCCGTCGACAGGTAGATGCGGCTATAGAAATCGCTCCATATTGTTTCCGTTCCCTGGTTCGCTATGGTGCTGCTCACCGTCATCTGCTCCCCGGTGCTGATCGCGCTCACCGACGGCGTAACCGATGTGGGCACAAGGTCTACATCGGCAGGCATTACTGCCCAGGCGGAGTTAAAGGCAAAGATATAAATAAATGGAATGGTCCATTTGAAGCATAAAGACAAAATAATTTTTTTCATCATAATTACCTCTTAATTAGGTTATTGATCTTTGTGTCTGGTTTATTGATATGAAAAATTTGCAGAAATTTGCGCCCGGAGTTCGGGACGCCTGGCGGGAGGAGCGCGTAAATATATCCCTAATTTCTTGTATTTCCCACAAACAAGGCAAAGTGCCATGCTCCCCCCCCCTAATAAAATACATGGTTATGGTAAAATGAATAAAGGGGACAGTTTTCTTTTTGCTCTTTTCTTCCCAAAACACCCAACTCATGCAAAGAAAAGTAATCCCTTTTACTCCTGCTTCCGGAAAATATATCGATGCAAACGCAAAAAAGCCCACAACCTGTATCAATCAGTTGCGGGCTTTTAATGGTATTTAATTTTTCCGGTTCCCCATTTCCTAACCCCCCTATTTCGTCCTTGACTCTTCTATCAAACCTTACAGTCAAATGCAAGAGGAAAATACACTTTAGAGGTTGTAAAAAATAATCGATGAAATGTTCTCACGTGAAGGCGCAGAGACGCTAAAGAAGATATTTCAAAATGAGTTCTTATTGGAGAGGGATAAATGCAACTTGAAGATATTACGAATAAAGTTACTCCGTTAATAGCTGCATCATAATGGTGGGTTAGTCTTAGAGTACGAACATTGCAAAAAAATAACTTTCTTTGAGCATTAATCCGATTGCCGAAAGGGGGATTAATCCACCCTGCAAAAAACCTGTGGGCGGGCTTTTATAAAATGTCTGTCATTTCGAACAAAGAGAGAAATCTTTGTTTTTAATTTAAAGGGGAGTTTTAAGATTTCTCATCAAACCTTGTCGAAATGACAGCTCATAGCAAAGCATACTAACTTTATTGGTTGAGATCTTCCTTCAGCCCCTCGAAAGCATAAGGATTAAAAAATTGTCTACCCCAAAGCAGTTTGCGGTCAGTTTCATTTATGCCTGCTTCATTGCAGACTAAATCCCAATTTTCCTCAATGACCTGTTTTTGGCGCCGGACAATTGCAAGCGCTTCTTCAGATGAGAGCAAAAAATTATGCGCTGCTTCAAGGCATGACGAAATCCGGCTCATGCGATTATTACCGGAGATTAGCATCGCCTGGGAGGCTTCATTACCGGAACGGGGTTGTGGGCATATATCATAAGCCGGGGTGAGGGAAAGCATTTTTCCATCCCAGAACGCGGCATGATTGCGCGCGTGATCATCGGTATTGCCGCTCAGTATATTAAAAACGAGGCGGGAAAAAAGTTCCTTCAGCGTTGCAGAGGCTTTTATAAATTTGTGCCGGACAATCTCGGCCAGCTCTTCATAGCTTGCATAGCGCGCCATTAATTCATCAAGGCCAAAAAGCGTCAGCGCCGAAACCATACTCTTGCGTTGCCAGCCTTCAGGTGTATATGTGCGATCAAAACGCTCAATCAGTAAAACATCTTTCCGGGAGGCTTGCGTCAGGGACACGGGGGCAACCTTTAATCCCGCCAGCCCGGCCAGACGCATAGCAATAAATTCAGCCTTAACCACACTGTGTAAATCGGAACCGGATGAAAACTTGGCAATATACTTTTTATTCTTATCCTCGATGAGCGCTTTGGGGCGAGCGCCTCCGATAGAGCTGCCATGGTAAAGCGCCTGATCAAGTTCCGGTGTTAGCGGGATGCCTTTTTCAACGCGTTCGGCCGATTCCAGCAATTCGTCCAGCGTTACGTTCACAAAGGAACGCGGTACATACTCTGTTGGTGAACGCTGAAAATCCAAAGCGCCAATTCGATCAGAGCCGGATTCAAGCAGATAGGTCAGTTCATCAAGCTGTGTGCTATCTGCTCCGACCCCTTTCGTCCCAAGTTTTTTATTGATCACTACACGCCGCCCCCATGCATCAGGAGCAGCATCCCGGAGACAGCCAGGCATACTTAAGCCGCTTAACAGGGGCAACATACCGGCACGAAGCGGCAGCTCAACGTCATAGATGGGAATGGCATTCTCTCTCCCCAAATAGCTTTTACCGTAGTTGAAAATCAGGTGGCTGCCCTCAGCGCTGAGCTTCCCGGCAACAACGGGCTCAGTCTCATTGGGGAGCCAAATCCACAGAAAGGCTTCTGTGTATTCTTTATTAGAAGTCATCATCTACAGGCTTTTTACTTTTATGGATTGTCTTTGGGAGAAGGGAAAGCTTGTCATCGGCTCTCTCAAGGTGCGTAGACAGTGAACTGCTTTCACCATCAAATAGTTTTACACCCACGAGCGCAGCAACCTCAAAAACAAGCCCAATGGCACAAGTAAGATCGCCTTTTTCAATTTTCTGAACTGTATACCTTGATATGCCCGCACGATCTGCCAAATCCTGCTCAGCCCATTTACGCTCTTTACGCCCAAGCCTGATCTGCTTGCCGAGCAGGGAGGCTGCTTCCGTACTGTATCGGGAATATGTTCTTACTTTAGCCATTATTATTACCAATCATTTAGAATGACTGCCACAGCAACCATTTAACACCAATATGACCACCATAGCAGTCATTTTAATTATCTGAGTTTATTTTTGTCAAGAGAAATTTTTGTTAGCAATTCAATTAAAGATTTATCCTCGTACCTCGTCGAAATGACAAGATAATAATTAAAGGCAAATTTTGTTTGCTCATATCGTCCGGGAATCCCTTAAAAAGAGATAACATATGATATAATCTCTTTCTCTAATTTCAGATAAAGGAAAACAATGATCCATAAAACACTTAAAAAACACTTCGGTTATGACCGCTTCCGGGAGGGCCAGGAAGCGGTCATCTCAGCCATTATTAATGGCCGATCTTCGGCGGCAATATTCCCGACAGGTTCGGGCAAGTCACTTTGCTACCAATTGCCTGCGCTGCATCTTGAACACTTGACACTGGTCATTTCCCCCCTTCTGGCCCTCATGCAGGACCAGCTTGATTTCTTAAAAAGCAAGAACATTCCAGCCGCATCTATTGACTCCACCCAAAGCCGGGAAGAGGCAAGTACCGTCATGGAGGATGTGCGGCAAGGCAGAACCAGGATTTTGATGATTTCTGTAGAGCGGCTGAAAAATGAGCATTTTCGTAATTTTATAGTCAAAGTTCCTATTTCGCTGCTCGTTGTTGATGAAGCGCATTGCATATCCGAGTGGGGCCATAATTTCAGGCCCGATTACCTTAAACTGCCCGACTATCAGAAGGCCTTTAATATTCCGCAAGCACTGCTGCTTACGGCAACGGCAACACCCCGGGTAATTGAGGATATGAGTAAAAAATTTTCCATCGACAAAGAGCAGGTTGTGCGGACAGGCTTTTATCGCCCCAACCTTAATCTTAGTGTAGAACCGGCAGAAGAAAAGGAAAAAGACCGGCTTTTGAGTAACTGGCTGGATAAAAGAAAAGAGGAACCTACCATTGTCTACGTTACCTTGCAGCAAACAGCCGAACATGTGGCCAAAAAACTGGCTAGTTACGGCATTAAGGCAAGGGCCTATCATGCAGGGATGAAAAGTGAAGTGCGCGAGGAAGTACAACTTGCCTTTATGCAGGGAAAAACAAACTGCATTGTAGCCACCATCGCCTTTGGTATGGGTATTGATAAAAGCAATATTCGCAACATCATTCATTATGACCTGCCAAAATCGATTGAAAGTTATTCACAGGAAATAGGTAGGGCCGGACGGGATGGACGCGAATCGAACTGCCTTGTACTGGCAAAGGGCAGCAACCTCAATGTCCTTGAAAACTTCATCTACGGTGACACACCGGAAAAGGAAGGTATTCTAAAGGTATTGGCAGAGATTAAGGCGGCGCATCAAAACTGGGAAACCCGAATAGTATCACTTTCTGCATCCTCTAATATTCGTCAACTGCCGCTAAAAACATTACTCGTTTACCTGGAGATGAAGCAGGTTATAAAACCGCTTTATTCCTACTTTTCAGAAATTCGTTTTAAGCTCCTCATAGCAGAAGAGGAATTAATTGATACATTCAAGGGAGAACGGCGGGATTTTGTTCAGTCAATACTCAAGGGCTCCCAAAAGGCCAAAATCTGGTATACCCTGGATTTCGAGACGCTCTATGAGCAGTACGGCGCTGAGCGAAGCCGTGTGGTAACGGCCCTGGAATACTTTCATGACAAGGGCTATGTCTTTCTGGAAAGCAAACAAATGACTGATGTTTATGAAGTGCTCACCCCTGACCTGCAAGTTGATTCACTGGCAGAGGCGCTTTTCAGACATTTTAAGGAAAAAGAAAGAACCGAGATCAAGCGTATTGCTTCTATGGTGAGACTCTTTGAAAGTGATAAATGCATTAATGGGCAGCTGTCTGTCTATTTCGGAGATGAGAAAGCACCCGAAAGGTGCGGTCATTGCTCTGTCTGTAAAGGCCAGGTAGCGGCGATTGCCACTGAAGAATCTCTTGCGCCGCTATCTGAAGTCTCTTTTAATAAACTCATCAAAACCTTCTTTTCCAAACTGAACAATAAACCTTCAACTGATATGATAACCCGCTTTTTATGCGGTATTCCAGCACCCCAATTTTCTTCTATCAAGGCACGTTCACTACCCGGCTTTGGAACTCTTTCTTCTTACCGCTATCATGACGTATTAAAGTGGGTCAATAATCATGGAGAGTAAAGAATCCACGACCAGAGAACGTAGCCTTGCTTGAGCCCTAAAAGGGCTTGCTTTTCCTTCCCATTAAAACGCAGCCGAGTGTAGCCGTTGACTGAGGATGAAGGGCACAAACTGTCTGAGCGAAGCGAGTTTTTGTGCCCGCCGAAGGCAACGGTGGAAGGAGGGGAGTTCCGCCTTGGCGGGACCAAGTTTAGTAACTTAGAAATAACTTTCTGTTTCTTTTTACAGGAAGTTATTTCGTTAAGGCACTTATCCGGTTTTAACCGGGCTTTGGGCGGCCTTTCTTTTGTTACTTTTCTTTGTCCGCAAAAGAAAAGTAAAATTATTATGGCATACCCTTTTAACTCTACCCCCGCACAAAGGACGGGGATTTCAAAGATTAATTAAAAGGAAGGTTTGATTTCATTATAGAATACTCTTATTTGACTCCTCTTTGATTCAGGAAGGCCCCGAACTTCATGTCTCTGTTCATAATATGATTAATGATCCACTTTATGAGGAAGTTGAGCACATCACGGCTAACAGCAGATTTTTCAACCTGATGCTTCTGGCAGAAATCTTTAAGTTTGCCTGTAAATTCCTTGTGGAGTTCAAGGTGTTCATCCCGCTCCGGATAACTATACTTTAGCATTAGTTCCCGCTCTTTTGAAAAATGGTAATCCGTATATTTAATCAGTTCAACGAGTATCTCTTTTTCCTCTTCCACCGCCTTGTCGGACTGAAATGTATCGTATAATGATTTAATGATGGAAATAAGTTTTTTATGCTGCTCGTCAATTTCCCCCACATTTACTTCCATCGCTTCATTCCACTGCATAGAGATTGGCATCTTTACAGGCCTCCCTTATTTATTTTCCGTCCATGAATCATCTATCCCGGCAACCAGTACCTTACAGTCGGACAGGGCGACAACAGGCCCTCCCCCGGCCCCATTGCTATCCTCTTCTCCTTACCATTGAAAATGGGGTTCACCCTTGCTGCAATAAAGGAATAACAAAATTATAAACAAAGCCTGACTTTTTTGAAATAGATAATTATGATTTTCATTCATAAGAAAAACAGGCCTCTTTCAGGGCAGCGGGAATGAGTAAGGAGCAGTATAGTATGAATCAATTCCAGACATTTGCCAATCGTCACATTCAAACATGGCTTCAATAAAAACTTAAATACTATTTTGCAGCTGCAAAAGTGTTTGAGACTTGTTCTATCTTCCATTTTCTGCTATCCTTACCCCTATGAATTTTGAAACGATTGAGGTTGGACCCCTCCAGGTAAACTGTTATATTCTCTACGATGAAGAAGGGAATGCCCTTGTCATCGACGCTGGTGACAATGCTGAAATGATCCTGGAAAAAATCAGCGCCCTCGGACTGAACCTGAAAATGGTTATCAGTACCCATGGCCACTTCGACCATGTGGGCGCCAACGGCCTGCTCAAGGAAAAAACGGGCGCAAAGCTGCTTATTCATGAAGCCGACAGAGAACTGCTCAAGCATGCCCCCCGGGCGGCGGCTTCTTTCGGCCTTAGAGCTGAAGAGCCGCCTCAAGCCGATGAATACATTTCGCATGGTCAGTTGATCGAGTGCGGATCAATCAAGATTGAAGTCATCCATACACCGGGGCACTCACCGGGCGGCGTATCACTCCTTTCTGACCATACCCTCTTTACAGGAGACACCCTTTTTGCCGGGTCCATAGGGAGAACCGATCTGCCCGGTGGCGTTCATGAACTGCTCCTCAAATCTGTATCTGAGAAACTCTTCTCACTGGCCGATACCGTTGAAATCCACCCCGGACATGGCCCTTCAAGCTCCATCGGGCATGAAAAGAAATATAATCCCTTCTTTGCTGCAGGTTCATTATACGGGTCGTAGATATGAAAAATATCAATCCCGATATTTATCGTAACTATGAACGGCTCGTTGAGATAAAGATTAAAGGCAAATGTTATCGCGTGCCGGAAAACAATTGTACGCTAAGAGCCTTTCAATTCATAGAAGCCGACTTTACAATGAGCAGGTTTTGCTGGAATGCCGAATGCGAAAACTGTCTCATCAAATTCAGGGAAGGCAATTCAGGAATAGATAAAACAGCCCTTGCCTGCCAGCAGGAGACCTTTGACGGTATGGTCATTACCCAACTTCCCTCCGGTATCAGCCTATAGTGCCGTGTCTCAAGTAATTAAAGAAAAAAAAATACTGCTCGGCGTCACGGGAGGCATTGCCGCCTACAAATCGGTTGAACTTTTACGTCTTTTCCAGAAGGAAGGCGCACAAGTGAGGGTCGTCATGACGGCCAATGCCGCCAGGTTCGTCACAGCTCTTACATTCAGGGCCATTTCAGGATTTCCCGTTATAACAGATATTTTTGACGCAGAAACGGAATCAGGCATCGATCACATCGGACTGACCGACTGGGCCGATCTCTTTGTCATCGCCCCTGCAACAGCCAATATTATAGGAAAAATGGCTGCAGGCCTTGGCGATGATTCCCTTTCTACGATGGCCCTTGCCTTTGACGGGGACTTCCTTCTGGCACCTGCCATGAATACAAAGATGTTTCAAAACAGGATTGTTCAGGAGAATATCAAGAAGCTGCAAAATCTGGATTATCATTTCATCGGTCCTGCATGGGGGGCACTTGCCTGCCGTGACGAAGGCGCAGGAAGAATGAGCGAACCCGTGCAGATTCTGGAGGCAGCCATACCGCTTCTTTCAGATAAAGACCTGGCGGGAAAAAAAATCGTCCTTACGGCCGGCCCGACGGTGGAAGATATTGATCCTGTGAGGTTCATAAGCAACAGATCTTCGGGGAAAATGGGGTATGCAATAGCAAGAGAGGCTTCAAGAAGAGGAGCCGAGGTAATGCTCATTTCCGGTCCTTCATCCCTTGAACCGCCGTCAGGTTGCAATTTTAAAAGTGTCAGGACCTCCGGTGAAATGCATAATGCCCTCCTGGCAACAGCAAAGGGAGCAGATGCCCTTATTATGGCTGCTGCCGTGGCAGATTACAAACCGGTAAAAAAGTCGGAACAAAAAATAAAAAAGAAAGCAGAGCGTCTTCTACTGGAACTGACAAAGAACACGGATATATTGGGTGACCTTTCAGGGAAAGGCCTCTCTAAATTAATCGTAGGCTTTGCAGCAGAGACTGAAAATATTGTTGAAAATGCATTGAAAAAAGTAAAAGAGAAAAAGCTCGATCTTATTATTGCAAATGACATTTCCGAGAAGGGCGCAGGCTTTGATACAGATACGAACAGGGTTCAGATTATGGACAAATCAGGCGTCATCGAAAAAACAGAACTGCTCACAAAAAGGGGGATCGCAAATATCATTTTAAACAGAATCAAGGAGAGGTTTAATTAATCAGCGAAGCAGTTCTTTAAGATCAAGATGGCCGAAATCTCTGAAGGTAGCCTCCTTAAACTTCGGTTTCAACCTTTCAAATATCTGCTTGCAGTCACTATTTGTCATACTGCCCCTGTTTTTGAGTTCCTTGAGCTCTTTTCTAATTTTCGCCGCCACTTCGAGGCTTTTCCTTCCCGCCGGGTCGGCCTTACAGCAAAGGGCATTTTTTCCATCAATAAGAAAGGCAAAGGTCGAATCAAGGGCCAGCTTTTTATAATTTTCAACATCTGCCGCATCAAGCTTCCAGTTGGATCTGACCGATATAAGATCCATCGTTTTATGCCACCTTTTGAGCCGTGCAAGCATAAGCAGGCTGTTAAATATCCTCTTGTTGGTACCGAATGAAAAAAGTGTATTATCGAGGGTCGCTCTTAAAAGGGGATCATTATCACGGTGGACCTCTTTGGCAACTTTGTCGGCCAACTCCCATACCGATTTATCCATGTAGGAATCGAACCTCACCTCCCAGTAAGCATGATTAAGCATCCTCCTATTAAAGCTGGCAATGATCTGGTTAGGAACGTAGTAATTATGAGCAATGACGTCGGCAGCAAGGTGACTGAGGTAACCGTAGGCAAAGGCCCGTTGGGAGTCACTCTTTGCGCTGTCAAGCACATTCATTCCAACATGCCAGTTATGACAGTGCTTTGCATATTCGATAAATTTCTTACCATGAATTATATCTGCACTGATACAACCGTAAACAAAATCATAAGGATAGCTGGCCAGGATGGTCTGTTTAAATAGGGGAAGTATTGCCAGGTTATTAAGCACAGAGGAGGCAAGGCTAAGGTGCATGGCAGGACCCCAGGCATAACAATTCTTACTGCCCAGCGCTACCAGGACAAGAGAAGCAAGTAATATCAGTAGAAACTTCACCAGGGGAAACCTTTCCAGCCATTCACGTAGAGACTCTTATTCTCTGAAATATATTCACGCTTTTTGACTTTTTTAATGTGATCGTATCAATAGCAGGGCGGTTACGGATAGCGCATTAGACTACCGCTCTTCCATGGACAGATAATCTCTTGCAGAAGCGCCAATATAATTCTGTCTCGGTCTGCCTATGACTCTTGCAGGGTCACGGATCATCTCCTCCCACTGGGCCATCCAGCCGGCCATTCGTCCCACAGCAAACATAACGGTAAACATTTCTGTGGGAATGCCTAATGCCTTGTAGATGATCCCCGAATAAAAATCAACATTGGGATAGAGTTTTTTCTCGATAAAGTAGTCGTCAGTGAGAGCTATTTCCTCCAGTTTCATGGCAATATCAAGGAGAGGATCACCACCACTGGTTTTGTTCACAACATCAAGGGCCATTTTCCTGATGATTTTAGCACGAGGGTCGTAATGCTTATAGACCCTGTGCCCAAATCCCATAAGACGGAAGGAGTCATCCTTATCCTTGGCCTTCCCAATAAATTCAGGAATTCGCTCAACTCGCCCAATTTCATTGAGCATAAGAAGAACAGCCTCATTAGCGCCTCCGTGGGCCGGACCCCACAGACAGCCGATCCCTGCCGAAGCGGCGGCAAATGGGTTTGCCCCCGAAGAACCTGCAAGCCTGACCGTCGAGGTTGAGGCATTCTGCTCATGGTCAGCATGGAGAATCAAAATAAGATCGAGCGCTTTGGCATGAAGAGGATCAACTTCATAGGTTTCCGCCGGTACGGAATACATCATGTGGAGAAAGTTTTCGGCATAGCCAAGATCATTTTTCGGGTAAACAAAGGGCTGACCCATAGTGTACTTGTAAGCCATGGCAGCCATAGTGGGCAGCTTTGCAATGAGTCTGTGCGCTGATATCTCCTGGTGTCTGGGATTATTCACATCGGTAGAATCGTGATAAAAGGCGGATAATGCGCCTACCATGCCAACAAGTACAGCCATGGGGTGCGCGTCAGGCCTGAACCCTTTGATGAAATCCCTCAGGCCCTCATGAACCATAGTATGAAGCGTTATCATTCTGACAAAATGATCGTGCTGCTCTATTGTCGGTAGTTCTCCATAAAGAACAAGATAACAAACTTCGAGGAAATTACTCTTTTCTGCCAACTGCTCAATGGGGTAGCCCCGGTAAAGAAGAACACCCTCCTCCCCGTCAATGTAGGTAATACTGCTTTCACAGCTTGCTGTTGATTTAAAACCGGGATCATAGGTAAAAAGACCCATCTTACCGTACAGTCTCCTCATATCAACAAGGGAAGGGCCATGGGTTCCTGTGAGGAGTGGAAAGTCCTCCTTTTCGCCTGTTTTATTATTAATTATCGTTACCGTATCGCTGCCCATATTAATCTCCTTGAAAAGATATTTAATGTATAAAACCATTATTTATTTTAAAGAATCCTTGCTATATAATTCTTATAAAAAAAAGGGGATAAGGCAAGTAGAAAAAGCTATTTACAAAATTTCTATTAAGAGGCACAGTTATTTATCATAGCGCCTTTAATCCTGAGAAAGGCAGCAGGTCAAAAATTATAGTGCAGTACATTATTTGAGATCGCTTTCAATTAATCTGTGCTTCCTCTGTACAGATTGCAGGAGTTTTTTTCAAATGCCGTGGTAACAAGAACTTTCACCAAAAACAATGAACGAACTGCCATTTACAGGTTAGTGTGACAATATTAATACATTCTTTTATACCATAAGCCCGGGCAATAATATACTTTTGACGGTAATCACCTTCCCATCTTCCCCGGGGAGTGATAAAATGATATTCAAAATTGGAAGAGGCAGGAAAAAGAATTGAAAGAAAAGATAAATATTCAAAGCCAGCTTGAACAGTACCTTCACTTCATGAAAATGTCAGGCATTGATTATTTGCCCGTAAAAAGAAGAGCAAATGCCTCAACAGTCCCGAAAGAGGCTATCAACGAAGAGCCTCCATCGTCAGTCCCGCAGAGTATCACAAGCGATCTTGAAAAGATAAGAACCGAACTGGCAGACTGTTCAAGATGCAGGCTGGGGAAGACCCGTACCAATCTCGTCTTTGGTACGGGAGATAGAAATGCCGATCTGGTCTTCGTCGGGGAGGCTCCCGGCAGGGATGAGGATTTGCAGGGAGAACCCTTTGTTGGTAAAGCAGGTCAGTTGTTAACTAAAATTATTGAAGCCATCAGTCTAAAAAGAGAGAATGTTTACATTTGCAATGTCCTGAAATGCAGGCCGCCTCAAAACAGGAATCCACTCCCAGAGGAGATAGAATGCTGTGAACCCTTTCTCATTAAGCAGATTAGAGCAATTAAACCAAAGGTGATCTGCGCTCTCGGTAAATTTGCAGCACAGACCCTCTTAAAAAGTGAGGCGCCCATTTCAACCCTTCGGGGCAAATTCCATAATTACCATGGCGTTCCCCTCATGCCCACCTATCACCCCGCTTTTCTTCTCAGAAATCCAAAGATGAAAAAAGAGGTCTGGCAGGATGTCCAGCTAATTCAAAAAGTCTTAAAGGGCAAAATCGATCCTTCTTTACTTTAAGTAATAAATCTGATAACTTGGGCTCTATGGGTGTGCATGAAGACATATTAAACCTGGAGATGAAAATCAACCAGTTGAGGATCGATTATGATCAATACTTTGCCGGTATTTTAAAGATCCCCCCCTTTAAACTTCAGGAAGAAATCAAAAGAATGATAAGGCTGTACAGCAGTCGGAAAATTCAGAATACTGCCCTTAATTTCAGGTACAAATCACAGGTTTCAAGATATACTACTTACGATAACTTGTGGCAGAGACATATGAGAATGATCAATGACGGCTCAATGCAGCGGGGAGCCGGCTTTAAATCATCAGGAAAAAAGAAGGATGCCGAAACCAGTAGTGAAACTCCTGCTGAAAAGTTATACAAGGAATATATTCAAGCAAAAAGTTCTCTCAAGCAGAGCACAAGCGACGTAAAGGTTCAAAGTCTCCAGAGTATGATAGATAAGCAGACAGCGGCAATTAAAGCCAAGTACAAGTGCAGCAGTGTTGATTACAAGGTAGTTACTGAAGGTGGGAAGGCAAAGATTAAGGCCATACCGAAGAAGTAGAACCTATATTACAAGTTTTAAAAGGTGATATAAACAAAAAAGCCGGCTTTAGGCCGGCTTTACTTTACTTACCTGTTAGCTGTTTCCAGCCTGACCCTTGCTTTTTCAAGGGCTATTTCCGCTTCCTCATAGTCTTTTTCACCGGGAGTAAGCTTATTCAAACCCTCTTCAGCTTTAGCCTGAGCCGCCTTGGCCCTCTCAACATCGATGCTGTCCTTAAGCTCGGCAGTTTCGGCAAGAATGGTAACCTTGTCGGGACCTACTTCGGCATATCCACCACCAAGAGACATATACTGCTCAACGTTTCCGTTCTTGTAATTTACCTGACCAATCTTAAGAGAACTCAGCATATGACAATGACCTGGAAGAACGCCGAATTCACCTTCCGTACCGGTAACGGTAATTTCGTCGACTTCTTCACTCACCATCATCGCTTCGGGAGTTACTATTTCCAACTTAATTTTTTCAGCCATGACCTTTTATTCTTTCAATGATTAATCAATCACCACGCAAGCAGCGGTATATCAGCGCGGAGATAATCTTCCCATTATAGGGCAGCAAGCCGCGGGAATACACCCGCCTGGGATCTTAAAACTTAGGCAGCGAGTTTTTTCGCCTTTTCCAGAACCTCATCCATATTTCCTACCATGTAGAAAGCCTGCTCAGGAAGATCATCATACTTACCTTCGAGAAGTTCTTTGAAGCCCTTGATAGTATCCTTGAGGTTTACATACTTTCCGGGAGAACCGGTAAAGACCTCAGCAACGAAAAAAGGCTGAGAAAGGAATCTCTGGATCTTTCTGGCTCTGGCAACGATAAGTCTATCTTCTTCAGAAAGTTCATCCATTCCGAGAATAGCAATAATATCCTGTAAGTCTTTGTATCTCTGAAGAACAGTCTGAACACCCCTGGCTATGCTGTAATGCTCTTCACCAACAACCTGTGGATCGAGAATTCTAGACGTTGAGTCCAGCGGATCGACAGCAGGGTAGATCCCGAGTTCGGCAATCTGCCTTGAAAGAACGGTTGTCGCATCAAGGTGAGCAAAGGTCGTTGCAGGAGCAGGGTCAGTCAAGTCATCAGCAGGAACGTAAACAGCCTGAACAGAGGTAATGGAACCCTTCTTCGTTGTTGTAATCCTCTCCTGTAGAAGACCCATCTCAGTAGCCAGAGTCGGCTGGTAACCAACGGCTGACGGAATACGCCCGAGAAGAGCGGAAACTTCAGAACCGGCTTGCGTAAATCTGAATATATTATCAATGAAGAGAAGAACGTCCTGACCTTCTTCGTCCCTGAAGTATTCAGCAATAGTAAGGGCGGAAAGAGCAACTCTTGCACGGGCTCCCGGAGGCTCATTCATCTGACCGTATACAAGGCAGGCTTTATCAATAACGCCTGACTCGCTCATTTCCATAAAAAGGTCATTACCTTCTCTTGTTCTTTCACCAACTCCGCCAAAAACGGAATAACCACCATGCTGGGTAGCAATATTGTTAATGAGTTCCATAATGAGAACCGTCTTTCCAACTCCGGCACCACCGAAGAGACCGATCTTACCCCCTTTGGCATAAGGTGCAAGGAGGTCAACAACCTTAATACCTGTCTCAAGAGATTCAACTTCCGTGCTCTGATCTTCAAATGCAGGCGCTTCCCTGTGAATTGGGTAATATTTTTCAGTTTCTACTGGCGGCCTCTCGTCAACGGGGTCACCGATTACATTGAGAATTCTTCCCAGAGTATTGCTACCAACAGGAACGGTAATTTGCTCACCCGTATCAACAGCCTTCATCCCTCTTACAAGCCCTTCAGAAGAATCCATTGCAATACATCTTACAACGTTATCACCGACATGTTGAGCAACCTCAACGACGAGGTTACCCTCTTGATCACTGATAGCCGGATTTGTAATTCTAAGAGCATTAAGGATCGGCGGAAGCTGTCCCCTTTCGAATTGAACGTCTACAACAGGTCCGATTACCTGAGATATTTTCCCTTCATTCATTCCTGATACCTCTTCTTCACAATTTTTTATATTGCCGTTATATAATTTTTTTAATTTTCTATAATATTAACTAACGGATTGAGCGCCATTAATAATATCCATCAATTCAGTCGTAATAGCTGCCTGTCTTGCCCTGTTGTACTGGATGGTTAACCTGCCAATCATATCCTTGGCATTATTACTGGCAGAGTCCATAGCCGTCATTCTTGCACCATGCTCGCTTGCCGCCGTTTCAAGAATAGCCTTGAAAAGCTGCGATGCCACATACTTGGGGATAAGACCATCCAGAATATTCACAGCTGAGGGCTCAAAAAGAAAGTCAGGATTTTCCAGAGAGTCAGACGTCTCATCAGCCTTGATCGGCAGAAGTCTTTCTACTGTGGGAATCTGAGTCATAGCTGATTGAAACTTTCCAAAAACGAGATAAACTTCATCGATGTCACCGTTCAGGTAAGCTTCAATGACTTTATCACTCAGTTCAAGAGCAACTGAATAACCCTTTCCCGGCGCGGCAGTTGTGTAGGAATCTTTTTCTGTAATACCCCTGCGCCTAAAATACTCAAGACCTTTTTTCCCATAAAAACTATAAATGACTTCCTTACCCGCAAACTGCTCTGCTACGAGTTTTTCAACATTCTTAATGAGGTTGGCATTAAATCCGCCACAAAGCCCACGATCAGAAGTAAAAAGAATAACACCCACCTTGTTGGCAGGCCTTACCTCGAGAAGCGGGCTGGAGCTTGAATCCACGCCGGAAGAGAGATTTTTCAAAACTTCCTGCATCTTTTCCGCATAGGGCCTTCCGGCCACGATAGATTCCTGCGCGCGTCTTAGCTTGGCGGCAGAAACCATTTTCATCGCCTTTGTAATCTGGCTCGTATTTTTAAGCGAACCGATTCTTTTTTTAATCTCTTTAAGATTGGCCATCTTTTATCAACCCTTACTATTCAGCAAATATCCCTTTAAATGAATCAAGGGCAGCATTTAGATTCTTTTTCACATCATCATCAATCTGTTTCTTGGCTTTGATACCCTCAAAGACATCAGGATGCTTGCTTTCGAGGAAGGTAAAGAGTTCACTCTCGTACCTGCCGAGGGCATCAGTAGCATAATCATCACAGTAACCATTAATTGCTGCGTAGATAATTACAACCTGCTTCTCAATTGGGAATGGCTTGTACTGGCCCTGTTTTAGAATTTCTACCAAAACCTTACCACGTGAAAGCTGCTTCTGAGTAGCCGGATCAAGGTCACTACCAAACTGGGCGAAAGCCGCCAGTTCCCTGAACTGTGCAAGATCAAGTCTGAGCGTTCCCGCAACCTGCTTCATGGCTTTAATCTGGGCTGAACCACCAACCCTTGATACGGAAAGACCAACGTTAATGGCAGGCCTGATACCTGAGTTAAAGAGATCGGACTCAAGGAAGATCTGACCATCAGTAATAGAAATAACATTTGTCGGAATATAGGCAGAAACATCACCGGCCTGTGTTTCAATGATAGGAAGTGCAGTAAGTGAACCTCCTCCCTTTTCATCGCTTAATTTGGCTGCTCTTTCGAGAAGCCTTGAGTGTACGTAAAATACGTCTCCGGGGAAGGCCTCACGTCCGGGAGGTCTTCTGAGAAGCAGCGAAAGCTGCCTGTAAGCAACAGACTGCTTTGAAAGATCATCGTAAACAATGAGAGCGTGTCTCTTGTTGTCCCTGAAATATTCACCCATGGTTACACCTGTATAGGGCGAAAGGAACTGCATTGGGGCCGGGTCAGAGGCCGTAGCTGAAACAACGATAGTGTAATCCATAGCGCCGTGGCTCTTTAGCTTTTCAACAACCTGGGCAACGGTGGATCTCTTCTGACCGATGGCAACGTAAATACAAGCAACATCCTGGCCTTTCTGGTTGATAATGGTGTCGATTGCAACAGCCGTTTTGCCGGTCTGCCTGTCACCGATGATAAGTTCTCTCTGCCCCCTGCCGATAGGTACCATACCATCAATCGCCTTGATACCTGTCTGCATCGGTTCATGAACAGATTTCCTGTCAAGAATACCGGGCGCTTTAATCTCAACTCTTCTGGAATGTTCCGTTTCAATAGGGCCTGCGCCATCAATAGGAACACCGAGTGAATCAACAACTCTTCCAAGCAGGGCGTCACCAACAGGAACTTCAACGATGGTTCCCGTTCTTTTTACAGTGTCTCCCTCTTTAATATGCTTGTCTTCACCAAAAAGAACGGCGCCAACGAGAGACTGTTCGAGGTTAAGAACCATTCCCCTGACTCCACCGGGGAATTCGAGAAGCTCTCCTGCCATCGCCTTATCAAGACCATGAATCCTGGCAACACCGTCACCGATTGAGAGAACCGTACCGGTCTCACTCACCTCAACGGATTTTTCATAGTCCTTGATCTGCTTTTTTATTATCGAACTGATTTCATCGGCTCTAATCTCCATCTGCCAATCATCCCTTCATCATATTATTTTTTATATTGTTAAGCTGAGTCCTGATACTTCCGTCATAGATAACACTGCCGACTCTTGCAACAACGCCACCTATCAATTCAGGATCAACAGATATATCCATAATAACTTTCTTACCCGTGGCTTTTTCAAGGCCCTTACGGATCTCTTCTTCATCACTCCCGGCAGGTTTAAAGGGAATGGTTACTTCCGTTTTTACTCTACCGGCAGCCTCATCACAAAGAAGCTGATAACTTTCGTTGATTGACTTCAAAAGACTTATCCGCTTTTTATCAACGAGCAGCCTGACGAAATTTTTAAGAGTCCCTTTCACCTTAAGCTTTCCCGCTACATCGTCAACAATTGCCAATTTAGTGTCGAGATCACAGGAAGGATCAAGCAGAACCTTTTCAAGATCAGACCCCTCACAAATATCAGAAAAACGGGCCAGTTCCCGGCCAACTTCTTCCCGGGCCTTTTCTTCAGCGGCAAGCTCTATAAGAGCCGTTGCATACCTGATTGATAATACGTCTCCAGTCAATTTACGTCCCCTAACCCTTGAAGATACTCACTTACCAGCTTCTTCTGGTCCTCTTTTTTCAAATCCTTGACAAGCATCTTTTCGGCAAGCGCCACAGCGGCGTGGGCCACTTCTTCCCTGATGGATGCAACAGCCTTTTTCATTTCCTGGTTAGCAGAGAAAGCCGCCTGCTGCTTAATCTTTTCAGCAGCCTCATGAGCAGCCTCAATGATCCTCTCTCTCTCCACTTCACCCTCTTTTATCAAGGTATCCTGAATCTCCTGGATCTCACCTTCAAGACCGGCAAGTCTGCCCATATAATCGTTGAGCTTCTTTTCGGCATCCTCTTTACCTTTTTCGGCATCGTTGAGCTCCTTTTTGATCCCCTCGATTCTGCCATTCAGGAAATTTCTGATAGGTTTTGCGGCAGCAAAATAAAGTATCGCTGCAAAGATGAGAAAGTTGAGCACCCTCCAGCCCAGATCGATCAACTGGTTACCACCGCCATGGGCGTCACTGGAAGCTAATGCAAACGAGGGAACAAAGAAGAGGACAGCTAAAGTCATCAGTACGGCGAATTTCATGTTTTTTGAGATCACTGCACCCTCCCAATAACCTTATCGGAAATAGCATGTCCCATTTCATCAACCATACCGCGAAGACTCTCAAGGGCAGCGCCCTTCTCTTTTGCTATACGCTCTATCGCTTCACCTATACTTGCCTGGGCAGCAGCATGGGCCTCTTCCAGGATATGAGTTTCCTTATCAAGACCCTCTTTCTTCAGTTTACCCCTTTCGGCATTCCCCTCTCCCCTGGCAACTTCAAGCTTTGCCTTGTATTCAGCAAGCTTCTCCTCTACCTGTTTTTCAGCAGAGAGCGCATCCTTTTCCAGATCGGTAAGCTTCTTGCTCCTCTCTTCCATGACCTTCAGCACAGGCTTGTACAAAAGAACATTAAGAATGTATACAAGGAACAGAAAGAGTCCCATCTGGATAAAAAAGGTGATATCTAGTTCTATACTTACCATTTAAAAGTAACTCCCTCCAGACGTCATAAAGTCGAAGATAGTATTTAATTTCTTTCTCTTTGTCAACATAAAACAGCCATTATGTCCAAAAAATATGGTCACAAATTAACGGTGTCTTTTCTTAAGTCTTCTATTTATCCGTTTTATTCGATTTTCAACAATTTGCGGATTAGGATAAATACCCTGGATTTTTTTCAGGATTTTGATAGCACCTTGCAGGTCTTCCTGCTCTTCATGACAAATAGCCAATTGAAAAGTAGCCTCCACAGCATAAGGCGTATGAGGAAAACGATCGATAATTGCATTGTATTCCCTGATTGCATCGGTCAATTTCCCCTCCACATAATAGCTGTTGGCAACCTGATAATAAACCCTCTCTTTCAGCTCCGTATCGGGAAACATGGAGAGGAGCATTTTTAATTCAACCCGCTGCTGCTCAAAGTTCTTCAGGTTAAAGTAGGCATTGGTAATTTCATACTGGAAATGCTCAGCCTCCTCTTCCCCCGCATAATAACCAATGGCCTTTTGATACTCGACAATGGCCTGCTTGTCGTCATGGAGGTTATACATATAAATATGGGCAAGATATTTCTGGGCCAGCTTGCATTTCTCACTCCAGGGGTAGTTGGCAATGAGCCTCCTGAAAGAATCAATAGAGGCTGCATAATTTTTCAGATATTTGTACTGAATTTGGCCAATCTGAAAAAGCGCTTCCGGAGCAAGGGGTGATTTTTCATAATGAAGCGCTACCTGACGGTACGCCTTGATCGCCACTTCATACCTGCCTGAGGCCTTCTCCTTCTCGCCACGATTGAATTCTTTTTCCCCCATATCCTTCCCGCAGGAAACAAGAACAAGACAGCTAAAAAAAAGAGAGGCTGCAAAACCTCTCTTTTTTTTAGTTTTCAAGGGAAAAAAACTATTCCCGGCTTTCTTCGCCACCCTCTTCATCATCATCTTCTTCACGCTCTTCTCTTTCGGCCAGCCTGGCGACACTGACGACACGCTCGCCTTCTTCAACCCCTATGAGTTTGACTCCCTGCGTATTCCGTCCAATAACAGAGATTCCCTTCATTGAAAAACGTATAATCTTACCGCTGTTAGTAATCATCATGACTTCATCATCATCGGTAACCTGCAGAAAACCGACAACCTTTCCGTTTCTCTCTGTCGTCTTAATAGTAATAACCCCTTTACCACTCCGGCTTTGCCCCCTGTATTCAGAGGTGGCCGTCCTTTTACCGAATCCATTTTCAGTAACCGTCAAAATGGTTGAAGCATCACCGACTATCTCCATGGCAACAAGAATGTCATCTCCCGCCAACGTAATGCCCCTCACACCTCTGGACACTCTTCCCATGGGCCTAACCTGATCTTCCTTAAAACGAATGGACTGGCCGTCTTTCGTACCGAGGAATATATCCTTCGTACCGTCGGTAAGCCTGGTAACGACAAGACTGTCACCTTCATCGAGATTAATGGCTATAATACCGCCTGCCCTTGGATTACTGTAAGCCATGAGGTCCGTCTTTTTGACAACACCCTGCCTGGTTGCCATCATGATATACCGGCCCTCTTCAAAGTTCCTTACAGGAAGGAAGCTGGTAATATTTTCATCATTGGCAATATTAAGCAGATTGACGATGGCCTTTCCTCTTGCCGCCCTTCCCGCCTGCGGTATTTCATGAACTTTAAGCCAGTAAACCTTACCGGCATCGGTAAAGAAAAGGATATAACTGTGCGTCGAGGCAATAAAGAGATGCTCCACAAAATCCTCTTCCTTCGTCGACATACCCGTTTTACCCTTGCCGCCCCTGCGCTGAGCCCTGTAGAGCACGGTAGGATTCCTCTTTATGTAGCCCGTATGGGAAATAGTAACGACCATATCTTCATCAACGATAAGATCCTCAAGGGTTATTTCCGTCGTTTTGTCGATAATCTCCGTCCTTCTTTCATCACCGAACCTCGCCTTGATATCCTTCAACTCATCGACAATAACACCCATAAGAACTTTTTCATCACCCAGGATGGTTTTAAGGTAGGCAATCTGCTTTAAAACCTCTTCCAGGTCCTGCTGTATTTTCTCCTGTTCAAGGCCCGTTAGCCTGTGGAGCCTCATTTCGAGGATGGCCTTAGCCTGAACCTCGCTCAGCCCGTAAGCGCCTGAAGTGAACCTGGCCGCCAACTCATCATCACTAAAGCCTGCCTTTTTAAGCATGGCCTTAACAGGCGCCGCCTCCCACTTTTCGTGAACGAGCCTTTTTGAGGCTTCCGCCGAGTTGGGTGAGCGTTTAATGATTTCAATGATCCTGTCGATATTGGCAAGCGCAACGGCAAGGCCTTCCAGGATATGGGCCTTGTCTTCCGCCTTTTTCAATTCAAAAATAGTCCGCCTGGTAACAACCTCTTTCCTGTGGTCAATGAAGTACCAGAGGAGTTCCCTCAGGTTAATTAACCTCGGCTGGCCGTTAACGAGGGCAACCGTATTAACGCCAAAAGACTGCTGCATCTGTGTATTTTTATAGAGCGCATTAATGATTACCTGGGCAACTTCATCCCTTTTGAGTTCGATAACGATGCGCATGCCGTCCCTGTCGGACTCGTCTCTTAAGTCCGAGATGCCTTCAATCTTTTTGTCTCTTACCAGTTCGGCAATCTTTTCGATAAGCTTTGCCTTGTTTACCTGGTAAGGGAGTTCGGTAACGATGATACTTTCCCGCTCGGTCCGCTTCTGCTTTTCAACAAGAACCCTGGCACGCATCTGGACGATTCCCCTGCCCGTCTCATAAGCAGAGCGAATTCCCTCCCTGCCATGAATAAAGCCGGCCGTCGGAAAGTCCGGACCGGGAATAATTTCAATGAGTTCATCAATGGTAATGTCCGGGTTTTCGATCATAGTAATGATCCCCTTAATTACTTCCGCCAGATTGTGAGGTGGAATATTGGTGGCCATACCAACGGCAATCCCCGAAGAACCGTTGATAAGAAGTGCCGGAACCTTGGCCGGAAGAACGGAAGGTTCCTGGAGTGATCCGTCATAGTTGGGAACAAATTCGACGGTCTCTTTTTCAAGATCTTCAAGAAGCTCGGCAGTGAGCTTGTCCATCCTCACTTCCGTATATCTCATGGCCGCCGCTGAATCACCGTCAATGGAGCCAAAGTTCCCCTGACCGTCAACGAGGGGGTAGCGAAGGGAAAAGTCCTGGGCCATACGAACAATGGCATCATAAACAGCTGTATCACCGTGGGGGTGATACTTACCGATTACGTCACCGACAACCCTGGCCGATTTCTTGTAGGGCTTGTTCCATACATTGCCGAGATCATGCATGGCAAAGAGAATTCTTCGATGAACGGGTTTCAAACCATCCCTTACATCGGGAAGGGCCCTTCCAACGATTACACTCATGGCATAATCAAGGTAGGCCGTCTTCATTTCATCTTCTATATAAACGGGTACTTTGTTATCGTCCTGATACATGTCCACCTTCCAATTTTCAGCAGGATTTTTAATCTGACAGCTTTATTTTTAAGCTCACTAGGATATTAGAAACGGTCTCTAAAGTCAATTGAATTCAGGGGCAGGAGAGACGGAAGAGAAGCATGGAACCGTTATAATCAAGGGACTTAATCGCGAAAAATGTAATTCCTGCTTTTCCCGCTAACATACACTATTGAATGCTATCCGGACAAAAGAGAGGCAAGAGCAAATTTTGAGTGCGAAATAAAGCAATAAAATTTGTAATGCATACTTTGTTCTGATATTATCGGGGAAATGGCATACCGACTGACTTTAGAAGGAGAATAGTATATGGATGCACTAGCGCGCGCCTTAGTGAATGCCATGGCATTTATCGAACTATCGCCGGAAGATGTAATCGATTTTGATAGCTCTATCCAGGCCATGGAAATGATCGTCTCGGAACTGAAGGATGCAACTCCACAGGAGATTACGTCCCTGAAAGTGGCATTGGAAGCACAGCACAAAATTCAAAAAGAGACTGGCGCAAGAGGCGACATTTTGGAATTTTATAAAAACTTTTTGGAAAGCACAGGTCTTGAAGAAAAATAATGTGCAGAACTTCTGACCCCTTGTGACCCACTAAAAAAACAAACCTCTTTAAAACTACCAGTCTTCATCCTGGGGATGAAGTTTCCTGGCTTTCTCCCACTGTTTCAATATGGTTTCTTTTACCGGTTCGTAGATATCATAACCGTCCTCTGTCTCGGCGCTGGCCTTGATCCCTGCGGCTCTCATCCACTGAGCGATGTAAATAGGCACCTGGTTAAGAGCATCGTTTATTTCTTCTTCTGAAAGTTGAAATAGCATTTTGGGTACTTTCATCTGTCACCTCCTCTTTTCTCTGAACGAGAACTGCCGGTTTATTGCTTCTGTCTTTTTTTGAAGACATCAGCGCTATCCAAAATCCTGAAACGGATTTTGAGCATATCTACTTCCTTATGAGGCCCATATCAAGATATGATTGGTTCTGCATTACAAAAAAGGGCCTGAATTCAGACCTGATTCCTTCGTTCGGGCTAAAGCTGAGAATGTGCAAAAGCCCCATACCATAGCCCATGGGCCCCATATTGTAATAATGTGCCTTCAGACTGTAAGGAAAGGCCCGGGGCGATTTTATGCGGAAACATTCAGGGCCGTATCCCCTTGTAACATCGGCATAAAGTTCTCCACCACTTTTAAGCTTTTTCATTTTGTAAAAAGCATGATTTTGATTTCCATCGTAAATATGAAAATCAACGTCATTGGTATCTGTTTCCCATGATAACACAAACCGCAACTCATCTTCCTCAACATGATTATAATCGATGCTTCGTCCTTTCAAAAGATTTGCCGCTTCTCCCGAATTGACAAGATAAGTCATCATCAGATCAAGGGTTTCACTGATTATTCTTTTCGACAGGGGAAATCGCCTGTCAAAGCGTTTATTACCTGCGGCCAGAAGTATTTCAATTGCTTCTGGCCGCCTATCCGCCGCCCAATAAGCCATTGCAAGCAGGTAGTGTCCCGAAGGGTGGTCAGAACGCTGCTTCAAGGCTTTTTCGAGTGAGTCGACAGCAAGTGAAAGCCCTTTACCCGTGCTCAATAGCCTTTCCGCAGCCCAGCGTCTTATATCGGCCCGGCCCGGATAGTAATCGATAAGTGAACCATAGGCTCTGACTGCATTATTGAAATCGGAAGCCGCTTCGTAAGCCTCGCCAAGGGCAAGCAGCGCCGTTGTATCAGAATAATCAGACATCCTCCAGGCTACAGCAAATTCAAGCGCCTTTTTCACCCTGCCCTTGTCAAGGCGCTTTCTAAAGTCGGCATACTTTCCCGTATAAGGATCCTTTTTTTCTTTGCGGGAGTCTTCTATTGATTCAGGGGCCGCCTCCTCTGCCATGACTATCTCTTCTGCAATTACCGGCTCCGGTTCCATCATTGGCTCGGACTCGGACTCGGGCTCCGGCGCCGCCGGCCTTGCCAGGTCAGCTTCAGGCAAGGCATCACTGAAAGCCTTCATTTCAATTCCCTCTCCACCGGGAACAGCTTGCGTCATTTCAAATGCCTCGGCTTCAATATCACCATCTTCAACAGTCTCTCTTTTTCTCAAGAGTTTGTTTTTTTCTCTCTCTACAGGCATTGAAGGCCTTGATATTACGGGAACCCTTCCCTTTCTTTTTATAAGGGTAATGCCGTCAACACCGACAGTCAGGATATGGGCAAGGGCACGTCGGTCTATTTGATATCGCTCATAATCCATTTCTGTTTCCAGAACAAGCATTGCCGTATATCGGGAAAGCACCCTCTCCTTAATTGAGAGCTTGATAATCCGGTTATGGATAGCACTTTTAATATCCCTGTCTTCGGCCTTTTCTTCACTATAGAGGAGGCGGTCTATTCTTGCCCTTACCCACTCTCTGTTAAGCAGTATGGGATGGACCTTTTTCTCCTTGTAAGAAACTTTCCTTTTATTAATAGTAATGACGGGGCCGGAACTCTCCTTAAGCGCTGCAAAGATAATAACAGGTTCACCGGGAAGGACGGAATCGATCTTTTCAGGCCAAAACCATTCAGCACCGGAAACATTCACGGGAAGATCGCCATAAACCCTTCCTGCCAGTTTGGCTGCCACACCTTCAGTTTCATCACCTGTCCTGAGGGATAATCCCTGGCGCTTCCCCCCTTTAACCAGCAGGCGGGAAAGCCTGTCATCACGGTGTGCCGACGGGCTTATAATATCTACTCTTTCAAGCCATTTCATTTCTGCAATCAACGCTTTAAGCCGCTTTGCTCCCCTCTCGCCGGCCGTCGCCACAACATCAGAGACAATGACAAGACGCCCCCTTTCAAGCTTTATTTCCTTTAGTTTTTTAAATGCCTTTTCAAGGTTTGTCGCACCGAGCGGCATCATACCATCCAATTTTTCAAGAAGTTTTTTCAGCCCCTTCTTTCCACTTTTCTTACCCAGAAAAGTGCTGTCCTGATCAAAAGCATAAAGGTGAAGCCTTTCTATATTCAATTTTCCGGTAATGGATTTGAGATAATCAACGGTACCCTTAAAGTAGGGAGCCTGAGATGCAGAACTATCAACGAGGAGCACCAGGTCTTCAATCTTTTCTTCTTTAGCAAAACCTTTACTGTCCCCTCTGCCATAAGGAATAACGCTGACAGCCATTAACTTTCCGCTTCGCATGGCCAGCGCCTCTTTCCCTTTCAGTAGGGACTTCATACGAAAGTCATCTTCAGGAAGATAATGAAACTTTTCGACATTAAGGATATTAGGAGTCTTCATTTTACCGCCAGGACTGCTGATGGCAGATTGTTTATTATTGCTGCCAAAGCTGTCTCTATCATAGATCACCTTGACTTTGAACTCGTCCAGTTTGGGGAGGCCTTTTAAAGGAAGTTCATAATCGATGGACTGTCTTTCCAGACGCTGTGAATAGGAAAGGATGATCGTCTTGTCTGATTTCGGTTCAATGGGAAAAATACGGGCATTAAAACGATTGCCGCTGTCACTTTCAAGAAGCGCAGGATCCTGCCTCCTGTGAAGAAAGTCCTCATAAATCTGCCGGGCGCGTTTTCTTTCAACAACTTCCCCCTCCTGGAAATCATTCCCTATTCTCATTGCAAACCTGCTTATGGCAGCATTATCCGGCAGGATGATCTGAAAACGCCCTTCACGGCGTCTGTCTTCAGGATTATGAAAGACCATTTCAAGTTCCGTGAAGGCCAGAAAACCGTCAAGCACAACCCTTGCCTCAAACCGTTTAAGATCGAGACCGGTTCCGTCTGAGGCGGTTAGTGAAACAGGAGAAATCTCCTTAAAAGCGTAACAATCAGGCTCAGACAGAAAAACAGCAGTAACAATAATCAGAGATAAAAGCTTCTTCATCCAGGACTCCTATAAAATCAATATTGCTGTTAACCCACAGCAGCGCAAATATTCTTTATATCATATTACCTTTTTCAATGCGCGGCATATTTTGCTAAATAGTATCCATCCAGAAACTATAATTAACGAAACTTTGTTTTCAATTCGGAAAGGAGGAATTTTTTGCAAGGTCAAGGAAATCAAAAGTTTCGCCGAATTGTACTACTGTACATGGCACAAGCAAAGCCGAAGATTGACACAGAGATTGCGAAAAAACACCCTTGACCGATGAAAACTAAATAAGTGGCAAATATTGCTCATATTTATCTTCAACAGCCTATAGACTCTTTGTATCATCTAAAGCGGAAAAAAGAAATGATTTATCGACGAACAGGGGCTGACAATAGAAAAGATGAAAGGAGAAGGCATTACACAGATGACAGCGGTACCAGCAGATAAACTTTCTCTATAAGACTGGCAAGCCCCCTCGATTTAAAAAGCGGCTCTTCCTCGATAATGTCGCGGCTCAAAACGTTGCGGACATGAAAGGTATCGGAATAGAGCTTCTTCACCTCATCAACTGTCACGGAAAAGGGCGGACCATTCATCTCACCTTCCCCATAGGAGAGCGTTAAAAGCAGCATGGGCACATTCTGAGGGAGGTTCTTTTTCAAATGGGCAGCATAACGTTCCCGCATGTCAGGAGGCAATGCAATAAGGGAGGCCCTGTCATAGACAGCCCTCACATCTTTTAAATCATCTGTCGTGAGATCAAATAAATCACCGCATAAAAGGCTTATGTCTCCACAGTGGTATCGTGAAAACAACCCCGGTTTTCGGCAGTCAGGCTGAAGCCCCTTTTCACTAAAGAAGGCCTCACAGGCAAGAGAACTCAGTTCCACACCGAGAACCGGGTAACCCTCCCCGGCCAGCCAGGACATATCCCGGCTTTTGCCGCAAAGAGGAACAAAGACAGTCCTTCCTTTTTCAAGACCAATCTCTGGCCAAAACTTCTTCAAATAGGGATTGATTTCATCCTGGTGAAAACCTGTCTCCCCTTTTTTCCATTTTGAAATCCAGAATTCACGATTCATTAAACAACGCCTCAATTATTGATTATTTGTCCATCGAGAAAACATAAAAACACTCTAAATGCCCGTACAATACAACCAAACCGGGGCATTATCTGTGGGAACAGGGATTTATACTGTCTTAACGAGGGCAATCAAACCTTATCAATTCCTGCCCTGAAGGGGACACCCTGATTCCATCTTCTAAGCGAGTTTACAAACCTGCCACAGATAATAGCTGAGCAAGGGAAGCCGCAGACCAGGTTGTGAACGGCTTTCTCCTGCATAGGTACTTTTCTTTGCCGGCGTTTCCGCCCCGGAAGGAAAAGAAAAGGACTTATACATACTTTAAAAATCATATCTTTAACCCTAACATAGCGGAGCAGAGCAAAGCCTTTAATAATCATCCACCACCCTTGCCAATGTCAATACCTTCACTTCTTTCGCCCCGGCCTTTTTTAAAACACGGCTGCACTCCATGACGGTAGCCCCCGTTGTGTAAACATCATCGACAAGAAGTATGCTTTTCCCTTCAACAGACGCTCCCTTCCTGACGGCAAAGGCATTTTTTACGTTCTCTAACCTCCTGGCTCTTTTCATACCCACCTGGGGCGGCGTATCTCTTATCCTCTCCAGGAGAAAGGACGACCTCTTTTTAGAGCATTTTTCGGCAAGGGACGAAGCAAGAAGTTGTGACTGGTTAAATCCTCTTTCCCTCAACCTCGATTTATGAAGAGGCACGGCAACAAGGTTGTCAAAAGAAGACGCCATGAAAGAATGGCAGCAAAGCAATTCAGCCAAAGGAGAGGCAAGGGACGTTTTATTTGAATATTTCAGCCTTTTGATGGCCTCCGCCAGTTCCCCTCCGTAGAGATAGAGTGATGCCGCCTCATCAAAGTGCGGCTTATCGGTAATACATGAACCACAGGGATGATCAGCGCCTTCCCGGCTTATGAAGGGTATTCCACAGATAGTGCAGCAAGGGGACTTGACAGGCTCGAATCCTTTCAGGCAGCCATTGCATATTTCATATTTATCGAGATTTTTTCTGCACAGGGGGCAGGAGGGAGGAAGAAGTAAATCGATGAATGAATGATAGATTTCTCTTAAGCTGTCAGGCAGTTTCAAGAAGAGATTTTCCATCCATCTCCTGAGGTTTCTCCAGCCCCAAAAGATGGAGAATCGTGGGAGCAATATCGGCAAGTTTTCCACCGGAACGCAGACTGTGCTCTTTAAGTTCATCATCAACAATAACAAAAGGAACGGGATTTGTGGTGTGCGCCGTATGAGGCTGTCCCGTTTTTTTATTGATCATCTGCTCTGCATTACCGTGGTCAGCCGTCATGATAAGGCGGCAGCCTGTCTCACGGGTTTTTTCAACAAGACGCCCAAAACAAGTGTCTATAGTCTCGACAGCTTTAACTGCCGCATTATAGACACCTGTATGCCCCACCATATCACAGTTGGCATAATTGAGAACAATGATTTCATATTCCTTTTTTTCCAGTTTGTCCATAACCACGTCGGTTACCTCGACTGCACTCATGGCAGGCTTTTCATCGTATGTATCGACATCTTTCGGTGAAGGAATCAATATGCGTTCTTCACCTGAAACCGCATGTTCTTCACCTCCGTTGAAAAAGAAGGTCACATGGGCATACTTTTCCGTCTCCGCAATTCGAAGCTGTTTCATACGGGCCTTTTCTATCACATCACTAAGGAGGTTATCCATAACGGTAGGCGGAAAGGCAACGGGCAAGCCAAGAGTTGCATCGTACTCGGCCAGACAAACAAAGGAAGAGAGCCTGGGTCTCTTTATACCTGTAAATTCCTTAAAATCTTTCTGCGTAAAAGCCCTGGAAATCTCCCTGGCACGATCTCCACGGAAATTAAAAAAAATAATACCGTCGCCATCGTCAACCAAACCCGACGATTCACCGTCCTCTGCAATAAGCGTAGGGAGAATAAATTCGTCGCTTCTATCCTCTTCGTATGACCGGTCTATGGCCTCAGTTGCAGTTGAAGTCCATCTTTCGCCTCCTTCGGTCATCATGCGATACGCTGTTTCTATCCGGTCCCAGCGATTATCCCTATCCATGGCATGGAACCTTCCCATCACGGTGGCGATCCTCCCCAACCCGATTGCCGCCATGTGGGACTCCAATGCCTCGATATACTTCTTTCCGCTTCTTGGAGGGGTGTCCCGTCCATCCATAAAAGGATGAACCCAGACCTTCTTAAGCCCTGCACACTTTGCCATGTCAAGAAGCGCCATGAGGTGAGTTATATGGCTATGGACACCTCCGTCGGAAAGGAGTCCCATAAGATGAAGAGATTTTCCGGTTGATTCAAGATTGCTGATAATCGTATTAAGAACGAGATTGGATTTTATATGACCCGAGTCAATAGCATTACTTATACGGGTAAAGTCCTGGTAGACGACTCTTCCTGCCCCCATATTGAGGTGCCCCACTTCCGAGTTTCCCATTTGCCCGTCGGGAAGCCCCACATGCCCCCCGGAAGCGCCTATTTCGGTGAAAGGATATTCGGAAAAGATCCTGTCCATGATGGGTGTCTTTGCGCCGGCAACGGCATTTCCATCATTTTCCGAATTGATACCAAGGCCGTCCATGATAACGAGCAGGATCGGTTTCATTGGCCCGAATCTTTGCTCCTTTTGGAAAGAGCGACTTGTAATGCATCCCAGGAACCGCATGAAGAGCAGGCGCCACACCAGTCAAAAGTCTCTTCACCGCAGGAACGGCATTTAAAAGGGATGAGAATTCGCCTGGTAAAACCCAGGACACTTTTAAACTTTTCCCCTGCTTCCCGGTAGGAACACTGCCTGAATAATGCCTCTCCCATCATCATGTCGTTGTAAGCAGAGTCGACATTAAGTTCAGAGGCCTTGTTTAGCATTTCAACAGCCTCATCTATCATTTCGAGCCTCAAGTAAAGTTTGCCGAAAAACATCGTTAATACGGCATTTTCCGGGTCTTTCAAAAGGTTATTGCTGTAGACCTCAATAATTTTCTGCGGTTCGCCATCCTTAAGGCAATAATCTTCGTAAAGAAAGAGGAAAAAGATATTTCCCGTTTTTTCGTACCCCTTGTTCCAGGCCTCCCGGGCAAGGGCCTTGTCCCCCTTTTTCCAGTAAAGCTTTCCCAGTGAAACGTAGGGTTGAGAATATTCAGGCAATCTTTTGATAATATCCTTGAATTTCTTTAGGGCATTATCTTCTTCGCCTGACTTGATCATTTTTCTTGCCAATTCGTAGTCAAGCCTGGCGCTGACTGCTTTTTCCACTTCCTTATCACCTTTACCGGCCATCTTAAGGATTCCATCCTGCACCTCAGCAGCCTTTTCCCAGGACTCGCATGCAATATATGCGTCTCTTAAAAGCTTCTTAAGTTCACTGGTATTTTCCCTGTCCGCAATATCCCTGGCAACATCAATGGCCCTGTCAAAAGATTCCTTTGCCATAAGCGCCTTTACTTTATAGAAAAGTACCTCAACATCAGAAGCAACTGACGCCGGCATATTATCAAGGAGAGCAAAAACCTTTTCAAGGTCATTTTCTCCAATATAGTACTCAAGCAGCAGTACATAAGGCTCAGAACTCTTGCATTTTAAAGAAAGCGCTTCTCTTAGAAACATTTCACCTTCGGTCCTGTTGCCGAAGGTAAAGGCCTTTTTAGCCCTTTTTAAGAGGGAATCAGCCTTTTCAAGATTCTTTATATCCTTATTTTCCTGGATATTTTTGAAAAGGGAAAAGGTGTTTTTCACCAGAGCTATTAAATAAGGGAGTGCAAGACCAAGAAGAAAAGCAATAAAAACAACAAGAACGACAGGGGCTTCCCACCCATTACTGCCCAGACCTACATAGAAGGTATTCTTGTTAACAGAGGAGAGGTATAAAAAAAAGGCAACAAATATAGCTGCCAGTATGAGATATATCCTGTTAATCAAACAGAGTATCCTTTTACTGAATTAGTTGTAAATGACGCGACCCCGGCTGAAGTCAAAGGTCAACGACTCTAAAGCCCGGTTAAATTTTAAACTTTGCGTTCTTTCTCAATATCCGTTTTACAATCAACGCAGTACTTTGCCTGCGGTCTAACTTCCAGTCTTTTGGCATTAATTTCTTCGCCACACTCAATGCAAAGACCGTATTCACCCTCTTTAATCCTGTCAAGAGCATCATCGACATCTTTCAGCATAAGCCGCTGACCATCATTGAGGCTCAGAAGTATCTGGCGATTATAGGTATTGGCAGAAACATCACCAATGTCCTGTACCCCATCAGTTCCAATATTGTTTGAAAACTCGGCATTATGATTAACTTCACTCATAACATCACTTCTCATATCGAGAAGTCGCTTTTTTAAACTCTCCAAATCTATTCCTTTAACATTCATTTTGTATCTCCAGAGTATTATTTATGGTATGGATTGCCCTTTATAAGGGAAAAAGCCCTGTAAATCTGTTCAATTAATATTACCCTTGCCAGTTGATGAGGAAAAGTCATAGGCGATAATGACATTAGCATATCCCCATTATTAAGAACCTCATCATCGAAACCCGCAGAACTGCCGAGGGCAAAAGTGATGTCCGGCCGACCCTGAAGGGCCATTGATTCAAGCCACTTTGAAAAAGCAATGGAATCGAAGGTTTTCCCCTTTTCCGTCATAATGACGAGGTAACTCCCCTTTCCAACCCTGGAAAGCAGCTTCTCACCTTCCCGCTTTAATGCGTCCCTTTCTTCTCCCTTTTCCCCTTTTAGCTCTTCTATCTCAACTTTTGCGATTCCCGTTAACCTTTTTAGATACTCTCCCTCTTTCTCTCTAAAAAGACCATCCTGCCGCCAGGGAGACAATATTCTGATCTTCACTTAAGGTTAACTCCATACATGAGGCAAGTTTATCAGGCATCAACCTCAACAGCAAATGGCCAAAGCCGTTCTATATCATAAAAATCCCTGATGCTTTCATAAAAAATATGGACAATCACATCTCCAAAATCCTCAAGGACCCATTTGCCTTCATTATAACCTTCAACACCAAGGGCACAACAGTGTAATTTTTTAAGTTCCTTGCCCACAGAATCAGCAATTGCCTTGACCTGGCGATCGGAACTCCCGCTGCATACGAGTACATAATCTGCAACAGAAGACTGGCCCTTCATGTCAAGAAGCCTTGGATTGATTGCTTTTTTATCTTTTACCGCCCTCAGGCAGTGGATAGCTTTTTCCCTCGAATCGACTGCGATACTATTTAAATTATTCTCCTGTATAAGGACCTCTCCTTTATAAAGCTCTCCACATTGGCTGGAACAAGGTAACGGAGTGATTTCCCCTCGAATACTTGTTTTCTGAGCTTTGTTGATGATATGTCGAGCATTGTTGATTCAAGAAAGTAGGCGACCTTTCCCGAAGTATGCACAACAATATTTCTTGCAGCATCATAGCAGAATTCATCCCTTATATCAACCGGAAGTAACTCGACAGGTGACTTACCCCCTGTATCAAGTAAGCCACCAGGCCTCCTTGCTACCACAAGATCAGTCATTGCAAAAAGTTCAGCATAGTCCTTCCACGATCCTATATCGACATAGGAATCCATACCGATAATAAAAAAGAGTTCATAAAAATCCCCGTATAAATTTTTAAGCTGCCTGATGGTATCAACAGAATATGATTTCCCCCCCCTCTTAAGCTCCATAGCCGATATTTCAAAGTGTGAATTGCCTTCAATAGCCAGTTCGACCATTCTAAGCCTTGCATCTGCCGACAAAACGGCATCTTCAACCTTGTGAGGAGGAAGGTAGCAGGGCATAAAAATTACCTTGTCGAGGCGCATCTCTTCCAACGCTTCTTCGGCAAGTCTTAAATGGCCATAGTGAACGGGATTAAAGGTCCCGCCGAGAATTCCGACTCTAAGCATCTATTCCCTTATTTGCCCCTCACCGAGAACAATAAACTTCTCTGTCGTCAGGTCCTCTACTCCCATAGGGCCGAAAGAGTGGAGCTTTGTCGTACTAATACCTATCTCGGCGCCAAGGCCAAACTGGCCGCCGTCACTGAAACGGGTCGAGGCATTTGCCATTACGACGGAAGAGTTGACCTCCCGTATAAAACGCATGGCACGCGTATAATCTTCAGTAATAATCGATTCCGTATGCAGTGAACAATATTCGTTTATATGCTCTATGGCCCCATCCATATTATGAACTACCCTGACAGCAATAACAAGATCGAGGTATTCGGTATGCCAGTCTTCCTCTGTGGCTTTCTTCATGGAAGAAACAATCTTCCTGCTGCGTTCACAGCCCCTCATTTCCACGCCCGCTTTATTAAACTTTGCAGCCAAAAGAGGTAAAATAACTTCTGCCTCTTTCTCATGAACAAGCAGCGTTTCTACGGCATTACAAACACCGGGACGCTGGGTCTTTGCATTCATAACAATATTAAGGGCCTTTTCATGGTCGGCGCCTTCATCAACAAATATGTGACATACCCCTTTGTAATGTTTGATAACGGGAATCTTTGAATTCTCAACGACAAAACGGATAAGCCCCTCTCCTCCTCTCGGAATAATAAGGTCAATATCTTCTTCAAGCTGGAGCATTTCGAGGACAGCCTCTCTCTCCGTTGTCTGGACGAGGGAAACAGCATCTTTCGGCAGCCCTGCTTTTTCAAGCCCCTGCTGGAGCAGCTTTGCAACGGCCCTGTTGGAGTGTATTGACTCAGAACCTCCTCTCAGAATAACGGCATTACCGGACATGGCGCAAAGCCCGGCTGCATCGGCAGTTACATTCGGTCTTGCTTCATAAATTATTCCGATGACACCCAGAGGGATTCGCATTTTACCCACCTGAATTCCACTCGGCCTTTTTCTGATTTTAGAAATTTCACCGACAGGGTCCGGCAGTCCGGCGACCTCTCTCAAGCCGTCAGCCATAGCAAGAATTCTCGACTCGCCAAGAGCCAGCCTGTCAATCATAGCCTTTGACAGGCCTTTCTTCTCAGCCCCTTCAAGGTCCTTCTTATTCTCCTTAACAAGCAGGTCTTCATTCTCCGTAATGAGGACAGCCATATTTAAAAGAGCATCCCTTTTAACATTGGCAGGCGCATTGGCCATCTTTTTTGAAGCCACCTTAACGGCATGGGACATCTTTTTCATATCATCTTTTAAAGACATAAATAATTGCCTCCTGAAAAATCTGACGAGTGTAGCATATTTTATTCATTTCTGCCACTTTTGATGCCAGGAAAATTAATTCAAGGTAACGGAAAATTTTTTCTAAAAAAAGAAGCGTCCTTAAATAAATTTCTTTTCAAAGGAAAAACTCTGTAATTATTAAGGAGAGAGCCTGGTAAGAAATTTTATGGGCCTGAAGCCTCACTTGACGACAAACCATGGATTTAACAGGCTTTCCTTATTATATTGAAGTTCTTTACCGGTCAAATAGTCATAAACCTTTTTACCACTTTCCAGAACTACGGCATGTGCGGCAGCAGTATCCCACTCCATAGTCGGACCCAACCGGGGATAAATATCTGCAACGCCTTCAGCAACAAGACAAAGCTTCAAAGAACTGCCAATCGATATAATTTCTTTTTCCTTTTCCGTCTCTAATTCTTCAATAAATACCTTCGTTTCATCTGAAAGATGCGATTTACTGGCTACGATACTATACTTGTCCTTCTTTTTTGCAGAGGGAAGTTTTTCGCCATTTTTAAATGCCCCAAGCCCTTTTTTAGCATAGTAAATATCACCTTTAGCAGGAACGCAAACAATTCCCATGACAGGAACATTCTTATTGATCAGAGCTACGTTAACGGTAAACTCGCCATTTTTCTTAATAAACTCTTTTGTACCGTCAATGGGATCGAGAAGCCAGAAATACTCCCAGTCACGTCGCTTTTGAAAAGGAATTTCCTTATTTTCTTCCGAAAGGATAGGAATTTGAGGATAGCTTTTTTTTAATTTACCGCAGAGAATCTCATTCGACCGTTTATCGGCTTCAGTCAAAGGTGAATTATCATCCTTAAACTCAATATCAAAGTCTTCTTCATAAATCGCCATAATTGCCTCACCGGCTTCTCTGGCGATGGAAATCACCTGCTCCATATCAATCTCAATTACCATGAATATAACCTTTCTTGTGCAGAAAACTTACCAGTACGTTGAGACCTTCTTCAACACTCATCTTACTGGTATCGAGAACTATTTCCGGCTTTTCCGGCCTTTCATAAGTGGAATCTATACCCGTAAAGTTATTAATCTCTCCATTTCTTGCTTTTTTATAAAGCCCTTTAGGATCCCGTTTTTCACAAACTTCAAGGGGAGTATCGACAAACACTTCAATAAACTCATTTTCTTCAAGCAAACGCCTTGCAAGCTCTCTTTCTTTTCTAAAAGGTGAAATAAAGGCAGTTATTACAATACAGCCTGAGTCGACAAACAATCTTGCAACTTCTCCAATTCTGCGAATATTTTCTTCTCTATCAGCATCACTGAAACCAAGATCTTTATTTAAACAATGTCTTACATTATCTCCATCAAGCATATAAGTTATATACCCTTTATCAAAAAGCTCCTTTTCGAGCACATTGGCCATAGTCGACTTTCCACTTCCACTTAAACCTGTAAACCAGATAAGGCATGGTTTTTGTCCATACTTTTCAATCCTGGTCTTTTTCTGGACTAAATGTTCATGCCAAACTATATTATTATTGTTTCCCATTATTAAGTTAAACACCTCCCTCTAACATATTTGAAAATCCTCATTGCTGCCTCATCTGCACTCTCTTTGTCTGTATCAATAATAATATCAGCTTTTTCCGGTTCTTCGTAGATATCACTTATGCCGGTAAAGTTTTCAAGGTTTCCCCTAATGGCCTGTTCATAGACACCTTTATAATCACGCTTCTTACAGCTTTCTATATCTGCCTTAATATATACTTCTATATAGTTTTTTGTAACTTTTCCTATGTTTTTTCTTGAATCCCTATAGGGGGAAACAAAAGAGGCCACGGCCGATACATGGTTATTTTGTAAAGTTTTTATCAGGTAGGAAACTCTTTGCAGATGTCGATTTCTATCTTCTCTTGTATAACCGATATCAGGAATAAGTTCCCTGATATCTTTTGAATCAATGCGTTCAACAGGAAAGTCTGATTTCTTTAACTCGTCATAGACTTTATCGGCAATGGTTGTTTTTCCACTTAGTGGTAAACCTGTAAACCATAGATTGAAAGGGTCAATTCGCTCTTTACCAAACTTTATTCTATTCCATGCTCTTTCATGGATAAAATACAAAAATATTTTTGCTGCCGTTTCCATCATTCCTGCTAAAACGGCCAGATCGAAACGTCCGAAAAATAAATAAACAATAATAATTGTCGTAACAGTAGCTAAAAATCTCCAGCTAATCCCTTTTACGAGAGATCTTCTTTTCTTTTCTATGTACAACGTTATAAATATCTAAATTGGGAATACAATATGAACCAACCGTTTCAGCATCTTTTTTCTTAAAAAGATCTTCACCTTTTTTCTCCCGGCATCCTTAATATATTTTATATGCTACTTTCCAAGATATGAATTTTAATACTAGTTTGAATTAAAAACAACAATAATTAGTATGACTCTAAAATTGGAAGCATTCCAATCATAATATCGTATAACCGTAGCCACTTATTATTACCGAGGTCAAAACCTTCTACTGTAACTTCAAAAAATGTGTAGCTATTTAAATAGAAGCTATTTTATTGCCTGGTAATTGTATCGCTCTTAAAAAGCAAAAAGCCCCGGAATGAAAGAAGAAGCTGTTAAAAGCTTAAATTAGTTGGCGACCTGCTCTCCCACACCGTCGCCAGTGCAGTACCATCGGCCCCGGGAGGGCTTAACTGACCTGCTCCGGAATGGGTACAGGGGCAATCCCTCGAAGGAGACATCATTTTCTTAGAAAAGTAAAAAGCCCGTCCAAATAAATGAACGGGCTTTTTATAAATTAAATTCGGCGGCGATTTACTCTCCCATCCCGCTATAGCGGGACAGTACCATTAGTTCTGGAGGACTTAACTAACACAAGTTACATTTTGCCTGACGATTAAAATCAATGTCTCGACATATTCCGAACCAAGTATAATCAACTTTATTTAACAGTGAATACTCCGGACTCTCCGCTATATTCCGATATGGCACCCGTCCATCCGCTTTTCCAGTCACCATAGTGAACAATTTTATAGTCGCCCGGTTCTGCATCCAGGGGGATATCCCATTCGGTGGTGATCAATGAATAGGCAATAAAATTTCTTTGCCAGATATAGCGCGTCTCTGGATCATTATCCGTTGCAATCGTCACCCAGTCTCCCCCCTCTTTCTTCTGAACTTTCAGGAAAGTGTCTTGGGTCCTTAGATTATTTTTGGGGTGCCCTCCCCAAAACATCACCTTGACGGTATCCCCTCTATTGTAGGTAGTGTTGGCATTTAAGTGAAGGTCTCCGAAATTCTTGAAAAGCGGCTTGTCATCAAAAATAACGCCAAGGATGAAGCTGACGGTAGCGTCTCTCATGTCCGGAGGATTGGGCCCCGGAGAAACGGCGGTCCCATCTCTCATACTTTGCGCAAGTTCCACAACCTCCTCCCTGAACACCTGTTCAGTATTCGGGCCGAACAGCGTTGACGCACCTTCGTACTGCTGCGTTGCAAACTCTTCTGCCGTAGTTATATAGCCGCCATAGGCATTGGCATATCCTGCAAAAACAACCTGGTCCACACCATTTGCCGTCAACTCCACCTGCACCGCTTCCCGCATTCTCCTACCGGTCATGGTCGTCGCCTCTACGGGTAGTCCGACCAGAGCGAGGTTCCCGATTCTTAATATTTGAATTGGCAGGATATCCGGCGTCCAGGGATAAGGCAGCAGTCTTCCTGTCGGTAATAAGATCACCTTCTCTTTTTGACACGCCTGATCTTCCGGGAGCAGTGTAAATTCCGGCCAGTTGATTCCATAGATAAAACCTTCGGGAACAATATCAATTCCAAGCCCATCCTCATGGCTCCCTCCTGCAAAGGAAAGGCCCATTGCCCCGACACATGCCCTGCCATCGTTAATGATTGAACCATTTTTTGAGAAATCAAGAAATCTATGCCTGTAATCTATTGTTCCCTTTAGATAAGTCTCTGCATTGTCATAAAGCTCGGATGCCTTGTTCAATAATTTTTCGCCAATGATCTCCATTCTTTCATAGTCATGGACGCCATCGGGGTAGCCCCATAAATTGGGAATCACATCCCCGGCATTGCTTTGTGCAAAAGCGCCTACGAAAGTCTCCTGGGCCTGATAGCTTGTACCTTTGGATTTTTCAAAATAAAAGGAGGCATATCCCTTGTTGTCGCTTGAAATATATCTATTGGTGTTACCGATGCTTGTTGGATGCAAAGCAAACCAGTTGATCATGCCGATCTCTTTTCCATCAGGCCTTTCCAGCCGCAAAAGCTGCATTTGAGTATCTATGCTGTCCGTATAATCAGCTTTATCCAAATTTTGTGAATACGCCGTTTCAGATCGATTAAACCCTGTATCAAATAAATCACCCTGATTGATCTTTATTTTACCGGGGCCCAGGTTATCGTGTGCACGAACAATGGATTGGTAAATACCGTCTACGATGGCATTATAGTTTTGCCTGTCAAAACCTCGGATCGAAAAATCATACAAAGCATAACCGGAATACCCGCCTGGTCCGCCATGGGTATGTGTCGCTGTAAGCATGACATTGTCCTTTGTATAGATATTCCCGTATTTTGCCTGAAGTTTTTCAAGGACGCCCATGCTGACCGATTGCGTTATGAACAAAAGATCGGCGCTTACAAAAAGGACTCTCTTGTTTGTCGCTACATCACCAATCACATAGGCACGGGAGTATAGCCTCGTATGTATGCCCGTCGTTCTTTGATAATCTTTTGCATAGCCCATCATGCCGAGTTCGGCAGCCGGACCGGTAACGTCATACACTCCAGCACCTATTAAAAAGGCGCAGTTCGAAGGGACCGTGCAATCAAGATCCCAGGTAACGGCGCTTCCAACATTTGAATAAGCGGAATTCCCGGCGCTGTTAGTGGCAGAAACCCGGTACCAGTATTGTGTCGAAGCATTAAGGCCCGTATCGTCAAAAGCGACAACATCGGCAGAAACTGTCGCAATTTCCGCAAAGCCTGTTGTTCCGGACATGCTGCTACGCTCGATTATAAAACCGCTTTCATTGCTGGACTGGTCCGACCAGGTCAGATTGATCGTTGAACTTGACGTAGCCGTCGCGACGAAGTTTGACGGTCTGAGGGGTATAACGACAGGTGGAGCCGATGTTGTGGCGCTATCGGCATTAGAGTAACCGGAATTTCCCGCACTATTATAGGCGCTGACCCGGTACCAGTATGTGGTCAAAGCGTCCAGCCCCTCATCGTCAAATTCAGTAACATCGGCGACGACTCCGGCAATTTCTTCAAAACTGGATTCCTCTGAAACCCCTCGTCGTTCGATGATAAAACCGTTTTCATGTTCGGTGTGGTCCGTCCAGTTCAGGCTGACTGAAGCGCTTGATGTAGCCGTAGCGACAAGGTTTGACGGGCTTAGAGGGACAGGGGCAGGCGGAGCAGGAGTTGCGGTATTATCAGTATTCGAATAACCCGCATTCCCGGCGCTGTTACCGGCGCTGACCCGGTACCAGTATCGGGTCGAAGCTTCCAGACCGGCATCGTCAAAACTGGTGACATTGGCGGCAACGGTCGTGATTTCATCAAAACCGGTTGTTTCAGAGATGCTGCTGCGCTCGATGATAAAACCGCTTTCATTGTCGGATCGATCTGTCCAGGACAGGTTGATCAACGTGCTCGTTATCGCCCTTGCTATAAGGCTCGATGGAGGGTTCAGTTCTGTTATACTTGACGCGGCCTCTAGTACACCGCTTATTTGATTTGTTCCCGAGCAGCTGCTGACACCATCGCTCCAGGTCCAGGAAGAGGTACCCTCCACCGTATCGCCCGATAGTGAAAGGTCCAAAGATGTAATGGACATGGTCCCCTCTTCATAGGGATAGTCCCCGGTCCAGGATAACTCAGAACCTTCAACGATGCCTGTAAATAAACCGGCATTTGTTTTGACGGTTATATCGCAGTTGTTTTGAGTAATTTCATAAACCTGTATTGCAGTCCGGGCTTCCCATCCACAACTATCCCCATTAACGGTCTCATCAACGATCAACTTCCCGACAACAACGGCACAACTGCCGCCTGAAATATTATCACTGTTTCCTCCTCCACCACATCCTGTACCAATAATAATTATCAGTAGAAGAGCAAACATGCCTATCAGGCGAACATATCGAAATCTATCGACAAGCAGAGTTCCAACTCTTATCATTTCATTCCTCTTGAGCCCACTACCAAGACAAAGAATCTATATCGACTACTTGGTTCCATTTGGGGTGGCGGCACCACCCTGATGAGATTGGAACCCTGCGAGAGTGGTGGGGAATGTAATCTGCAATTCCCCACCCTGTTTATACTAGAAGTTCGTCGCAGCTGCGGTGCCAGCGGTACCGTTTGTGCCACCACCACTGCCTGTTCCCCGCGTCCCGGCAGTGCCGGGGGTCAGCACATTCCCCCCTGATATATCAGGCAATTTACCGTCAGTCGGATCGGCATCAAACACGGCGTAACTAAGACCGCCATTACCGGCGTTGCCATTGTTTCCGCCATTACCACCGTTACCACTGGTGATGGTATTTCCGCTGAGAATTGGCGCACTACCGAGTGTAACATAAACTCCAATAGAGGGGCCGCCGCTACCAGCCCCCCCATAACCACCCTTTCCACCGCTACCACCAGACCCACCGGCACCACCATCGCCAGCAAATGCCGTGAATCTCGATATGTAACCATTGCCGCCTGTTCCACCATCGCCACCTTCGCCACCACTATTTCCGTCACCAGCTACATTTGCAGTAATTGTATTATTTCGTATATCTGCAAAGCTTA